>PCCP01000120.1 GCA_002731775.1 Gammaproteobacteria bacterium | reverse complement strand
GTTGATCTCCAAGAGATTCGCGCCGCCTGACCAGATGAACATTTGAGCCATCTACCATTATTTCCGGGGCACGGGGTCTCGAATTGTAGTTGGAACTCATCACAAAACCATAGGCGCCAGCAGAGCGGACCGCTAGCAGTTCACCTCCAGCGAGTTGCAATTCTCTGTCTTTGCCAAGGAAATCAGCGGACTCGCAAATTGGACCGACAACGTCGTAAGTCGCAGATGCGGCAGTACCCCGGGTGACTGGAATAATTTCCTGCCAGGCATTGTAAAGGGCGGGTCGCAACAAATCATTCATGGCCCCGTCAACGATGGCGAAATTTTTATGCTCGCTGCACTTTATGTATTCAACACGCGTTACAAAGATGCCGGCATTGGCAGCAATCGAACGACCCGGTTCAACTATTAATGTCATCTTGCGATCAGCCAGCCGGCTGTTGACGGCAGCGATCAGATCGGCAGGTTGTGGTGGTTGTTCCTGCCCATAGCTCACCCCGAGTCCACCGCCAATATCTAAATGCCTAAGGTGGATATTTTCCGAGTGCAGTCGATCTACTAAAACCAACAGGTGATCGACAGCATCGAGAAAGGGCGCCAGGGAAGTGAGTTGTGAACCAATGTGGCAGTCAATACCGACCACCTTGATGCCCTCCAGTGTTGCTGCTTGTCGATAGACTTCGAGAGCCTGTGCGCTGGCGAGTCCAAACTTGTTATCCTTCAATCCCGTTGAAATGTAGGGATGGGTGCCGGCATCCACATCGGGATTTACCCGCACGGAAATCTTTGCCTGCAAATTTAACCGCGATGCCACCGCATCGATGCGCGTCAGCTCTGGCGCAGATTCCACATTGAAACAGAAGATGCCGGCCTTCAGCGCCTGTTCAATTTCCATCTCAGATTTTCCCAGGCCTGAAAAGATGACCTTGCCCGGGTCACCCCCGGCGGCAATAACCCGTTCGAGTTCACCCCCGGAGACGATATCGAAACCGGCTCCCAGGCGGGCGAGCACGTTGAGTACCGCGAGGTTGGAATTGGCTTTCACCGCGAAACAGATCATCTGCGGCGCTTCACCCAGGCATGTTTGATAAGCCCGCAAGTGTCGCTCCAGCGTTGCGCGAGAGTAAATGAAGCAAGGAGTGCCATGCTCTAGAGCGATGTCTGTGACATTGACTCCTTCGGCGAAGAGCGTGTCACCGCGGTATTCGAAATAATCCATTGGCTTTGCTTGGATGTCAGTGAAGAAATGAGCCCTGGTAGCTGGCGACAGCAAATGCCGCCGGCCCGGGTCGGGTGAGTCCGCCTTTTTGCCCGCAGTGGGTCAGACTCAGGGCTAACAGCGTGAGCAACAGCATAATCGGCAATTTTTTAGCTGTGAGTCTGTTCATGGGCCGGTTTCTTCAATAAGAAAGGACAGTAAACCGCGAAATACAGAGGCGGCGATTATAACCCCCAAAACCACATAAACACAGACCCCGGGGCTAGCGAGGGGTGAAAAGTACGGTGACTGGGAGCCTTAGAAACTCTACAACTGTCAATTAAGCTTTCTATTCTTGAAAATTCAGCGTAGGCCGCTTATATTTGCCGCTCACAAATTTAGTGTCATGGCAGCAGCACAGAGTAGAACAGCTGTGGTCAATCAATGAGAATTTCTAACAGGGTTTGTTTGTAAATGATTGAAATACGCAATTTAACAAAAAAATTCGGCCGCTTTACTGCTATCGACAACTTGAGTTTCACGGTGGTTGAAGGCGAGGTATTGGGGTTTCTGGGGCCGAATGGTGCTGGTAAATCTACTACCATGAAGGTCATTACCGGCTTCTTATCAGCTAGCGGAGGCACGGTTATTGTTGACGGTTACGACATCAGCAAAAACCCGATAGAGGTGAAATCACTGATTGGTTATTTGCCAGAAGGCGCTCCCTGCTATGGAGATATGACAACCCTGGAATTTCTAAAGTTCATCGCCAGAATTAGAGGCTATCGCGGAGAGGAAATTGCCAAGAGAGTGCAGCATGTTGTCGACGAAGTGGAACTGCAGTCGGTGTGCCAACAAACCATCGAGACCCTATCGAAAGGTTTCAGGCGACGGGTAGGCCTGGCCCAGGCGATTATGCACGACCCCAAGGTGTTGATTCTTGATGAACCGACCGATGGTCTCGATCCCAACCAGAAACATCACGTGCGCGAATTGATTAAAAGCTTGGCCCGCGACAAGATTGTCATTATTTCCACTCATATATTGGAGGAAGTCACTGCAGTCTGCAGCCGTGCCATTATAATTGCCGAGGGGCGAATCGTCGCAGATGGAACACCTGCCGAATTGGAATCAAGATCCAAATATCATCATGCCGTGACGGTCAGGCTAACTGACGAGTATGACCTCGCTAAAGATCTGTCTGGTCTGGCTGCAGTAAGCGCGGTGGAAAAAGACAGGAGCGAAGAGCTCTCCTATACAATTCTGGCTGCCGGCAATACACCAATCTTTGCCCGGGTTTCAGAAATTGCGCAATCGAAGAACTGGCCGATTACCGAATTTCACGTTAGTCGTGGACGCCTGGAAGATGTGTTCAGGTCGGTAACCCAAGCACAGGGAGGTGAGTAGTGGACAATCTTGGGATTATTTTCAAACGTGAATTGCTAAGCTATTTTGCAACGCCCTTGGCCTACATCTTTATTGTTATCTTCCTGATCATGAATGGTATTTTCACCTTTGAGCTCGGTGGATTCTACCTTCGCGGTCAGGCCGATTTATTGCCCTTCTTCGGTTTTCACCCCTGGCTCTATCTCTTCATGGTGCCCGCTATAGCGATGACCTTGTGGGCAGATGAACGCAAGACCGGCACCATTGAATTATTGCTCACTCTGCCCATTAATTTACGGGATGCGGTGCTCGCCAAATTTCTGGCGGCATGGGTGCTGATTGGCATTGCCCTGATGTTAACTTTTCCGATCTGGGCAACAGTGAATTATCTGGGTGATCCAGACAACGGTGTCATCCTGGCCGCTTACCTTGGTAGCTGGTTTATGGCCGGTGGATTTCTGGCAATTGGTTCCTGCATGTCGGCGAGTACAAAGAATTCGGTTATTTCTTTCATTCTTACTGTCAGTATTTGCTTTCTGTTTGTAGTGATGGGCTCACCGATATTGCTGGAAGCGTTTCCAGCGTGGATGCCGCAGTTTCTCGTGGATGCGTTTTCGGCAATGGGGTTTTTGACACATTTCGACTCTATTTCAAAAGGGGTGCTGGATATCAGAGACATTCTGTTCTTCGGCGTGTTCATTGCGGCCTGGCTAGTGGCTAGCGCAGTTGTCATCGAAATCAAGAAAGCGAACTAGGGAGGCTACCGAAGATGAATACGAAATCTCTATTTTCCAGTGCCGGCCTGGTTGTCATAGCCGTCGCCCTGGTGTTCGCTGTGGCCATCATTAGCCTGTTGCCTGGATGGCGAATCGATTTGACAGAGGACAATCTCTATTCTCTGTCTGATGGCACGAGAAATATCGTAGCCAGCCTCGAGCACCCAATCGAGCTAATGTTCTTTTATTCTGATAGTGCCATTGAAGACCTGCCGCAGATCAGAAGTTACGGCACTCGTGTCCAGGAATTATTGCGAGAGATCGTGATCGCCAGCAATGGTCGCTTGAGTATGAGCGTGATAGATCCGGAGGCATTTTCCGAAGATGAGGATCTGGCAACCCAATATGGTGTCCAGGCGGTGCCGGTAACCCAGGGCGGCGAAGCAATATACTTCGGCCTGGTGGTTATTCAGACAGACGCCGATGGCGGTGGTCCCGTCGTTGTGCCGGTATTGGAGACCATGCCACTGATTCGTCCCGACCAGGAACAATTCCTGGAGTACGAATTCCTGAAGCTGATCACCAGAGTTGGTAATCCCGATTTGCCAGTGGTGGGTTTACTGACGGAACTGGATATCGATGGAGGTTTTAACCCGATCATGGGCCAGGCGACTCCGCCGTGGATGGTGATGGATTTCATTCGTCAACTCTACGAAGTCAGACGCGTCGACATCGCCGCCGATGACATCGATGTGGACATCGATCTTCTAATGATCGTCCACCCCCAAGATCTTTCCCAGCAGATGCTCTATGCCATCGATCAACATGTTATGCGAGGAGGAAAGACCTTGGTCTTCCTGGATCCCAGTGCGGATTCCATGGTGACACGATCTCCACAGGGTAATCTGATACCTGCCGGAATGAGCTCCGATCTGCCTGGACTATTGGCGGCCTGGGGCATTGCCTATGCAAGTGATAAGGTGCTTACCGATAGCGATCTCGCCTTGCGCGTGCGGATGGGACAGAACCAACAGCCGGAGGCACATCTTGGCATGCTGGGTGTGCACCGGGAGAACCTGGCAGGGGACGATATCATCACCAATCGTCTGGAAGCGATTAACTTCTCTTCTACCGGCGCCATCGCTAGCGCAGAGAATGCCAACACCGTCTTCGAACCGCTGATTCAATCTTCCACCAACGCCATGTTGATGGACGCAGGCTTTCTGGAAGATGTTAGCGACCCCTCGATTCTATTCGATGAGTTTGTTTCGGCGCAGCAGAGTTTTGTCATCGCGGCCCGTGTTTCTGGCGTAATCGACAGCGCATTTCCGGATGGCCGGCCCGTCGTCGAGGAAGCGGATGTTGAAGCAGTCGAAGAAACAGATGTTGAAGACTCGGAGGTGGATGAGTCAGATGCTGCGGAGGCCACCGAGGCCGATGCCAGCACTGGCGTTGACGAAGATCCCGGGGCCGAAAGAGAAGAATCTCCCGTCGCCGAACACATTGCCAGTTCCAATGGAGAGGTCAACATCGTGATATTTGCTGATACCGATATGTTGAGTGATCGACTCTGGGTTCAGGTTGCACAATTCCTTGGTCAGCGCATCCCCCAGCCATTCGCTAACAATGGCGATATCGTCATAAACACCCTGGACAATCTTAGCGGTAGTGCCGATCTGGTGAGCATAAGAAGCCGAGGCACCTATTCGCGGCCCTTTACCAGGGTCTTGAATCTGCAACGGAAAGCTGACGACAGATTGCGCATCGAAGAGTCGGAACTGCTCGATCGTCTGACGGAGACAGAAGCGGCACTCGCTGAGTTAAATCAAACTGAAGACGGCCAACTCATCAGCCAGATCACTCCCGAGATCCAGGCCGAGATAGATCAGTTCAATGCGGAGCTGCTGGATACGAGGCGGCGCTTGCGAGATGTACAGTTTCAGCTTAGCGAGGATATAGAGCAACTGGGCTCTCGCCTGAAGGCCATTAACACCGGCTTGATTCCAATACTGTTAACCCTGCTTTTACTGGGCGCGAGTTACTTGCGCGCACAAGGTCGCAGAACGGCAAACCAGAATCGATAAGACTCCCTAGCAAGTTGTTGAAAAGCTCTCAGTCGAGTGTAAGACAAGGCAAGATCTGGCGAAAAAGCGGAGTTTACACTGCGTAAATGAGCATTTTGAGCCATATCTTAACGCGGTATTGTGCCGGCTGAGAGTTTTTCATCAGCTTGCTAGTCAGATTCGGTGCTGGGTGGCCTACGGGGAAGTTCCACTGTAATATGAGTGCCTGTGCCGAGTTTGCTCTCGATGGTTAGACTGCCACCGTGTGCCTGCGCAATCAAACGGCACAGGTAAAGGCCCAAACCGAAGCCACCAGTATGCCGCGCTCTTGAGCTGTCTGCTCTGTAGAAAGCCTCACTGATCTGCGATAGGTGTTCCGCTGCAATGCCTTCACCGGAATCTATTATCTCCAGTATGGCCCGGTCATCGACGAAGCTAACTTTGACTTCGACCGGGTTTTCTTCGCCGTGGCTAATCGCGTTGCTCATGAGGTTGGTTAGTAATAAACGGATGCGGAGCTTATCTATGCAAAATTCTTCATCCATCGCAGGGATGCTAATCCTAAATCCGCCTGCGTAGTTTTCATATTGTCCGGTTACGAACTCAACGAATTCAGCGAACTGCACCGGCTCTGAAATCAGAATGGAATGCTCATCATTGAGGCGCTCGGCTTCAATCAGGTCGGAGATCAGCAGTTCAATCTCATTAATGTCTTCACCTAACTGCGATTTCTCTTCGCTGGGAGCCATGAACTCCAGCCGAAGTTTGGCTTTGGTGATAGGTGTTCTTAACTCGTGACTGATCGCGAGTAGAAGTTGGCGTTTTGCCTCCAACATCGACTGTAGTGAATCTGCCATATGGTTGATGCTCTCGGTAAGTTCTCCGAGTTCATCCTGGCGATTTATTTTCACGCGATAACTAAGATCACCCTTGCGTATGCGTTCTGCTCCTCGTCGTAGCAGGCGTATGGGATCCAGTAACTTATGCACCATAAAATAGTTGAGGAAAAGAATGAATGCGGCGAACGTTAATCCAGCGTATATAACAACTGAACTAAATACATTATCGTCGATGGACTGTTGGTACAGATAAAAGTCGTAACCGCCACGCTGCACCATAATGATTTGTTCGCCGTTAACGGTTCTCACTTGCGCATCGGCGGTAAGGGTTCGATTGAACGCCGAATTATCGACGTCGAGACGATTGTCCGCATCAGAACTCCAGCGCATGATCGGGTTGCGAATATTGATGCTCCAGCCCAGTTCCCCGGCCAGTCGCATGGCATTTCCCAGATTCGGTGGAGTGCCGATGTCTTCGATTACATCCTCGATGTTCCGAGTAAAGTAGTCCGGTATGGTTTCAATAGCACTATTGCGTTGATTGATAGTTTGTAGTGAAACTGAAATAACGACGAAGAACAGAATAACTGTTATGCCAAAAATCAGAGCCAGTCGAACAAATAATGAGCGTTTTACATTCTCTAGGGCACCTCTGAATAATGTCATATGGTCTCTGGCCTTCAGGCGGTTTCGCAATCAAGGCGACAATTAGAAGCCATGCGCCCGGCTGTCGAAAATTGGCAACGCGGAGTGCGGAACCGCCTGAAGGCTCCGAAGGGCGCTCTCTGAAGCGCACAGTTGCTGCGTTGCACTTCTTGCCAAGGGCTGGCCATTACCGGCGAAGTGCGTCTTGCACCTGTACGCTTCAGAACACGCAGAGACCGTATGCCATTATTCAGAGGTGCCCTAGCAGAGGTGTCATATCTGCTCGCCGACAAAAGTATAACCACGCCCCCAGACGGTTTTTATAAACCGTGGTGTTTTAGACGTGTCTTTCAACTTGTGTCGCAAGCGGCTAACCAGGGTGTCGACGGCTCTGGAAAATAGTTCGGCATCTATTCCACGCAGGCGATTCATCAACTCATCGCGGGTAAATGTTTTATTAGGAAACTGCATGAACAGAGTAAGAAGCTCGTATTCCATGGTCGTGAGATCCAGTACCTCGCTGTCCAGTTTCACTTCCCTTCGAGGCAACTCTACTTCAAGGCCTTTGATTGCCTTGATGTCCCGCATGTTATTGTCATCGCTGCTACGTCGCAGAATATTATGGATGCGTGCAACCAATTCCCTCGGTTCGAATGGTTTCGGCAGATAATCATCCGCACCCAGCTCCAGGCCAACGATGCGGTCGGTCACTTCGGCATGAGCGGTTAACATTAGAATGGGCAATTGACCATAGATAGACGATTTGGCACGGATTTCCCTGCAGATTTCAAAACCGTCTTTCTCCGGTAGCATGACATCGAGTATCAACAGGTCCGGCTTGATCTTCTTCAGCAGTTCAAAACCCTTGCTTGGCTTCAGTGCCACATGCACATTCATGTCATAGCGCTCGAGATACTGGGTGAGCAGTTGCCCCAGTTTCTCGTCATCATCGATGATCAGAATTTGCTTCATTGCTGAATCCGGATGCTTCCTGCCAGGCACTGTTTGAGGATGGAATACCTCGAGATTCCGGCAATAGTACGAATTCGATCTGACGAAATCAATTCTGTAGTACTATGTGCCGCTTTCGGGCCGCGCCGGGATAGCGAAGAAACCCGCCAAGGCAATGATTTCGCTTAATAATGTCTTGCAAACAAGAGGAGATCACCAGTCGACGATGCGGCAAACCGACATTGCCGTAATACGGCACCTGTAGATTTCATTAACAGAGAAGAGCACCGACCCAACAAAATGATAGCGCTCAACAACATTATGCTCATGCGGGGCACACAAATCCTGTTAGAGGCGGTCAGCCTGGTGGTGCATGACGCCCAACGCGTTGGCATCATCGGTAGAAATGGTAGCGGCAAGACCAGCCTGTTTCTTGCCCTGGCCAAGGCGGTCCCCCTAGAGCATGGCGAAATCAAGATGCCAACGGGTTTGCGTCTATCGATGATGGATCAGGAGACCCCGGGCAGCGAGAAAACTTCCCTGGAATTTGTACTCGATGCCCATGTCGCATTCAGAAAACTGGAGGTCCAACTGGCACAGGCCGAGCGAGATGGCGATGATAATCAGATGGTGAAATTGCACAGTCAGCTGGATGATATCAATGGTTATGACATCAGTAATCGCGCCGAACAACTACTTTCCGGTCTGGGTTTCAGTATTGCCGAGTTTGCCAATCCCGTCAGCAGTTTTTCCGGTGGTTGGCGGGTCAGGCTAAACCTGGCAGCTGCTCTGATGTGTCCCTCGGATTTGTTGATGCTGGACGAGCCGACCAATCATCTGGATCTGGAGGCCACAGTTTGGCTTGAGCAGTGGCTACAACGCTACCCCGGGACACTGCTGCTCATATCCCACGATCGAACTTTTCTCGATTCGGTAATCGACAACGTGATTCACTTCGAGGGCCGTAAACTGATTCCCTACAAGGGTAATTACAGTGCCTTCGAGAAGCAGCGCGCGGCGAAGATGGCGCTGCAGCAAGCCATGTTTGAAAAGCAACAGAAACGAAAGTCACAGATCGAGGACTTCGTCCGTCGATTTCGCTACAAGGCTTCAAAAGCAAAGCAGGCCCAGAGCCGACTGAAGGAGCTCGAGCGCATGCAGGATATCGCCCCTGCCCACATTGACTCCCCGTTTCGCTTTGAGTTTCCGACCCTGGGGCAGCTGCCATCCTTTCTGATGCAGACAGAGAATCTGGTGATTGGCTTCGATTCACCCCTGGTGACGAAGATAAACCTTGGTATTCGATCCGAGTCGAGAATCGGCTTGCTGGGATTTAATGGCAGTGGGAAATCTACATTTCTCAAGGTGTTGTCGGGACAAATGCAGCCATTGGCAGGCAGTATCATCGAGGCGAAAAAGCTCCGCGTTGGCTACTACGCGCAGCACCAGGTAGATGCCCTGGATCAACGGTCAACACCGGTCAAGTTGTTGCAAGCGTTGGATCCAAAAAGCAGTGAGCAACAGATACGGAATTTCCTCGGTGGTTTTGATTTTCGCGGTTCCCGTATCGACGAAATCATCAGCAATTTCTCCGGCGGAGAAAAAGCCCGACTGGCGCTGGCGAAGGTAACCTGGCTCAAGCCCAATCTGCTGCTGCTGGATGAACCGACCAACCACCTGGATCTCGATATGGTTCATGCCTTAACGGTCGCTCTGCAGGAGTATCAGGGCGCGATGATCGTGGTGTCTCACGACCGCCACCTGTTGGCGAATACCGTGGACGAGTTTTATTCGATCCACCAGGGCCGCTTCACAGAATTTAAAGGCGATCTACACGACTACGAGAAGTGGTTGAGTCAGGGCGCTGGTTCCGATAGCCCAGCGCGCACCAATAAAGTGACCTCTGGCAAAGCCAAAATGGACAGGAAGGAGCAACGCCAGTTGGCCGCTGCGAAAAGGGGAGAATTGGCTCCTCTGCGAAAAAGAGAAATACAGCTGGAAAGGCAAATAGACAAATTGCAGGCTCAGCTCCACATCATCGAACAATCACTGGCCGATGAATCGCTTTACAGCGAGGCACAAAAAGACAGCCTAAGCGAGATCCTGCAAAAACAGGGACAATTGAAATCACGTCTCGCAGAGAACGAAGAGCTATGGCTGTCTACTCAGGAGGAGATACATCA
This sequence comes from Gammaproteobacteria bacterium, assembly GCA_002731775.1. Lineage (GTDB taxonomy): Bacteria > Pseudomonadota > Gammaproteobacteria > Pseudomonadales > Pseudohongiellaceae > UBA9145. The sequence goes on along the minus strand of PCCP01000120.1, from coordinate 68,192 downwards.
ATTCCAGGACTAATTGGTATGAAGCCAGGTGACGACTGTGTGGATCGCACTGGGCTCAAGGATACGGTAGCCCAGCGCGCCGTCATTGAAAGCTACCATTTTCAGCCTACCGATGGGAATACATAACCGCGGTCAAGCAGAGGCCGTGATCCGCGACGTGACTTGATGTGCACTTTTTGCTGATATTGTCGTATTCCGCATCATCCAAGCAGCTCAGCTGCAATCGAATGGGATTAATCTGGATAAAGCCTTCAGCGGCGGTACATAATGCCGTTGCCGAGTTTAGTGCAGGGTGACAGTTAGTGAGTCGGAGCTTGTCCTCTGGCACTGGAGCTTGAATTTGGACAGAATGGTCCCATTTTGATAACAATGATGAAACTTATTATCTTGGCTGGAACAGGTCCGTATCGATGAAAAATTGGCTTATATTGTTCTTTGCCGCGGCCGCGATGGCGGCACCGAGTGTAAGCTTTGCCCAGGTGCAAGATTACAGTCAGTTCAAGACCAATGACGAAGCAAACAATATCGAGGTCTTCAAGCATGCCAGCCCATCTGTGGTGAATATCACCAATTCACGACTGATCCGCTCTTACTATTCACTGAATCCGCAGGAAGTGCCACAGGGTAGTGGAACCGGCTTTGTCTGGAGCGAAGATGGTTACATCGTGACCAATTATCACGTCGTACAGCAAGCGACTCGGGTCACAGTTACCTTGCGGGACGGCAGTAGCTATGACGCCAGGGCCGTAGGATTCGATCCCGACAAAGATCTCGCAGTGCTGAAGATCGACGCGCCTGACGTAAAACTTGTTCCGGTAGTACCTGGGGATTCGTCGCTGCTGGAGGTGGGCCGAAAAGTTATCGCAATCGGCAACCCCTTTGGGCTGGATACAACCATGACCGTGGGCGTGGTGAGCGCACTGGGCAGGGAGATTGATTCCATAAGTCGGCGCAAGATACGCGATGTGATACAGACCGATGCCGCCATCAATCCAGGCAACTCCGGCGGGCCTTTATTGAATTCTCTAGGGCAATTGGTGGGTGTGAATACCGCCATATACAGCCCCAGCGGCGCCAGCTCCGGCATCGGCTTTGCGATCCCGGTTAATACTGTGAAACGCATCGTGCCTGAACTGATAGCCTACGGACGGGTGCAAACACCAATTCTCGGAATTACCAACATTCCGCAGCCTGATTACTACCGCCAGCTCTGGAGTATCGAAGGTGTGATTGTGCTGGATGTAGTGGATGGAACCGATCCACAACGTCTGGGCATGCGCGGTCTGTCTCGATCCCAACGCGGCAGCATTCAACTAGGTGATGTGATTATAGAAATAGATGGCCAGGCGGTGGCTAACGAGGATGATTACGCCAATATTATGGAGCAGCGTCGGGCCGGCGATGTGGTGAGGGTAAGAACGCGGCGCGACAACGCCCTCGTCGACTACGACATTGAACTTCAGGCGCCGCAGAATCGATAAACTGGACAGCGGCTGTGCCCTAGCGTTTATCCAGCACTGCCCGCGCACTTGCTACCGCTGCCAGCACCTGCTCCGGGGCGGTGCCACCGAGGTGCTTGCGAGCGTTTACAGATCCCTCCAGTGTAAGCACATCGAAAACATCGTCTGTAATTAAGGTCGAGAAATTCTGTATTTCTTGCAGCGACAAATCCGCCAGGTCTTTGCCTTGTTCAATCCCGTACGCTACCGACTTGCCCACCACCGCGTGAGCATCCCTGAACGGCAGGCCCTTCATCACCAAATAGTCTGCCAGATCTGTCGCTGTCGCATAGCCCTGTTTGGCAGCGCTGTACATTGCGTCCCGGTTGCAGATTATTGCCGGTACCATTTCGGCGTAGGCATGGAGGCAGTCTTTCACTGTATCCAGCAAATCGAATACCGGCTCCTTGTCTTCCTGGTTATCTTTGTTGTATGCCAGGGGTTGGGACTTCATCAGGGTGAGCAATGACATCAGGTGGCCAAGCACTCGACCGGTCTTTCCTCTAACCAGTTCCGGCACATCGGGATTCTTTTTCTGGGGCATTATGGATGAACCGGTACAAAAGCTGTCAGGTAATTCGATGAATGAAAATTGTGTGGAAGTCCAGAGTACTAACTCTTCAGAGAATCTGGACAGATGTGTCATCAGGATGCTGGCAACCGCAGCCAACTCAATCGCAAAATCTCTGTCACTAACCGAGTCCAGGGAATTGTTGGTCGGTCTGTCGAAGCCCAGCAATGTTGCCGTGTATGCTCGATCGATAGGATAACTTGTGCCTGCGAGCGCGGCGGCGCCAAGCGGGGAAAGGTTTAGCCTTTTACGGCAGTCCAGCAATCTTGAACGGTCGCGTTCCAGCATCTCAAACCATGCCAGCATGTGGTGACCGAATGTAACCGCCTGGGCTGTCTGCAGGTGAGTGAACCCGGGCATGATGGTGCTGGCTTCCCGTTCCGCCAGGCCCACTAGTGCAGATTGTAATTGGCTAATCAGCTTCTCAATCTGGTCAATCTCGTCCCGCACATAGAGTCTGAGATCTGTGGCAATCTGATCGTTTCTGGATCTTCCGGTGTGTAGCTTCTTGCCCACATCCCCGATACGGTCTGTTAGGGCTGCCTCTATGTTCATGTGAACGTCTTCCAAAGCAACTGACCATTGGAATTTTCCCGCGGCGATTTCTTGCCGGATAGATTCCAGGCCGTCGACCATCTGCTGGCATTCACCGGCGCTGATAATGTCGGCCTTGAGCAGCATTTTTGCGTGGGCGACGGAGCCATCGATGTCATGATGATAAAGGCGCTGGTCAAATGTCACCGAGGCAGTAAAGCTTTCCACGAAGGCATCTGTGCTGCCCGTAAAACGCCCACCCCAGAGTTTGCTCGGCTTGTTGTCGTCACTCATATCAAATCCGTATCGATTCAGGCTGGTTTGCTCTCTCGTTTCGATCTGCGACCACCACTACGTTAATGAGGCCAGCCAGGGATTGGGGGCCGATTATAGCAGGATAGTCAGATGCATTATAATTTCCGCCAGGGTCCGTAAGCATTGCTCTGAAGCGGGACAATCAGGACAAAAAGCCGCAATTGCCGTAAAATGGGCCGGAGCTTTCCTCGCTCTGAGATGAACAAGCATCTCGAGCGATCCCGATTAATCAGGCCGGCAGAGAAACGTTCAATCCCGATGGCAACCAAAGTACTAAGAATCGCAACCCGAAAGAGTCCCCTGGCCCTGTGGCAGGCCAATTATGTCAAGCAAGCCCTCGAGCGGTTCCATGACGAGATTGAAGTGGAACTGGTAAGTATGACGACTCGGGGTGACAGGATTCTCGATACACCACTGGCTAAAGTGGGAGGCAAGGGATTGTTCGTTAAAGAGCTAGAAGCAGCGCTGCTCCAAGGTCGTGCCGACATCGCTGTGCACTCCATGAAAGATGTACCTCTGGATTTTCCTCCCGGTCTCGGTCTCGCCATCATTTGTGAGCGAGACGATCCTGCGGATGCCTTTGTATCCAATAACTATACAGACCTCGCCTCGCTCCCGCCAAAGGCCAGAGTGGGCACGTCCAGTTTTCGGCGACAGTGTCAGTTAAGACAGTTACGTCCCGATCTAGAGATCGTGGACCTGCGCGGTAATGTAGGCACTCGACTGGGCAAGCTTGATGAAGGCCACTACGATGCTATTATTCTGGCGGCAGCAGGATTACGTCGTCTGCAATTAGAGGCACGCATTCGGCAGCGCCTGGCGTTCGAAGACTGTCTTCCCGCCGGCGGTCAGGGGGCCGTAGGCATCGAGTGCCGTACCGAGGATCTGGATTCCTTGAAACTGATTGATAATTTGCATCATCATCCCACCGCAGCCCGGGTGGTAGCTGAACGAGCAGTTAATGCTTGTCTGCAGGGTGGTTGCGAAGTACCGATCGCAGCCTTCGCTGAATTGGAAGGTGCAGAAGAAGAAATTCTTCATCTTCGTGCCCTGGTGGGTAACCTCAAAGGCACCCAAATCATTCGCAGCGAAATCAGAGGTGATCGTCACCAGGCCGAGCAACTGGGCATCACCGTTGCCAATGATTTGCTATCGCAGGGTGCTGCAGAAATTCTTGCCGCGCTTTCTGCTTAAATGTCAAATGCGACCACTAACTCCCTGACCAGACTGAACGTGCTCATCACACGGCCAATTGAGCAACAGCAGATTCTCAAGGACGCGATTACCGATCGTGGCGGTGGGGTAACACAGATGCCGCTGATCGAAATCAAGCCCCTGCAGGAAACCGCTTCTAAGCCGGCACTAGAGAGCAAGATCCAGCACCTGGATCACTATCACATTCTGATTTTTGTCAGCAGCAACGCCGTGCAATATGCAGCGCCACGGATAAATGAGTATTGGCCTCGCCTGCCTGTTGGCATCGCTGTGATTGCAATAGGACCGACGACGGCCCAGGCCATATCTGCCCGATTCGGCTGTGCGGTAGTTCATTCTCCAGCAGGCATGACCTCTGAGGATTTGCTGGAACTGCCGGAGTTGAAACAGGTAGATGGGAAGCGCATCGGCATTTTCCGTGGCCGGGGAGGGCGTAATTTTCTTGCCGACAGCCTGCGCTCGAGGGGTGGGGAGATCGATTACCTGGAAGTCTACCAGAGTCTGTCAATTCACTACGATGCCAGGGAGTTTTGCACAAGGCTGCAAACCGAAGCTGTTAACGTACTCACGGTTACCAGTGCAGAATCACTGCTGAAACTGGACTCGCTACTGGGCGATAACAAAGAGGAATTGGGTCTGCTACCATTGCTGGTGCCTTCGGCTCGACTTGCGCTACAGGCAGAGCAGTCTGGATTTGGCGATGTTATTAACACCGAAGGTGCCGATACCCCGTCATTCGTTGCAGCACTGGAGTTATTAGCCGACAAGATCAGATAACAGAGAATCTCATTTAAGACTGCATCTTGAAATGGCTTATGATGTGCAATAATTTGAGGCCCTCACGTCAATCAAGCAGAAGGCAAGGCAGTGTCAGAATCACCGGAAACACCGGAAACACCGGAAACACCGAAAATACTTGAGCAACTGTCGAAAAGTAATTCGGCCAAGGTGCGCGGTCGCAGCAGTCGACAGCAACAAAACGCCAGGCGCCGGATTGCGCTGATCGTCATGCTGTTTCTTCCGGTATTGGCTGGAGTTTTGTTTCTGGCTTATCAGCAACGCTTGTCTCAGATCGACTTGAGTTCACTGCGGCAAGAAAATCAGCAGCTCAATCTCGCGCTGTCTGCACAGGCTACACAGTTGCAACAGCTGCAGCGCGACCTGGCAGAACCTCCACAGGCAGTACCCGTCGACGAGTCCGCGCTTCGGCTTCTGGAATCTAATTTCGATGCCGAGATCGGCCGACTACGACAACAACTGGCGGTAGTTCAGAGCCAACAGCGAAGCACGGCGGTCGAACCCAGCCTCCGCTGGAAGCTGCAGGAAGCTGAATACCTGCTGGGCGTGGCGAGTCAGAAACTGCTATTGGAGGGCGATACCAACTCGGCGATCGCATTGCTGGAAGATGCAGATGCGGCATTGCTTGCATCCGGTAATAACGGAGTGTACGCCACCCGCGAGGCGATCTCTGCCGAATTACTACAACTTCGAAATGTCGAAGCCATCGATCGGCAAGGTTTATACATACGTATTGGCATCCTCGCTACCCAATTAGCCAATGTGGAGATGCTGAGTTCAATGCGACAAAATTTTGAAAATCGTCGTTTCCGGCAGGCACAATCAGTTGAAGTCGGAATCAGTAATAGCTCCGATTCCGTTGCCACGGGTTGGTTCGGTGCCAGTCTGGATTTTCTCGGCTCCGTATTTGTCTGGCGCCAGCGGGAAGAATCGCCAGTTGTGATGTTGGCGCCAGGGTCAGAAAGTGTCATCAGGCAAAATTTGCAGCTCATGTTAGAGCAAACTCAGCTCGCTTTATTGATGCGAGATAATGCACTCTATCAGCGCAGCCTGGGGAAAAGCATGGAGTGGATTCGCCTCTATGTCTCCACCGATACACCCTCGGGGCAACTCGTAGTAGATGGGTTGCTCGAGCTGGGAGCAATAGATATCGACCCAACTCTACCATCCCTTGGAGAATCCCTCGATTCGATCAGGAGAGTCATCGCCAGTGGGCGACCAGCAACGCTATGATCAAGTTGTTTATTTACAGTTTATTGGCGATCGTGGTGGCCCTGGTGTTGTCGTTGTATTCGGGATTCCCCGGCGATCCAGGTTATCTGCTTATTGCCTTCGGCGACTATACTTTTGAAACCAGTATTTTCGCCCTGCTGGCGGCTGCAGCACTGCTGTATGTGCTTGTGCGTGCAATCTTGCTGGTTTTCCACTGGATAAACCCCTGGCATCTGGTTCGTTATGGCCGCAACTACTCCAGACAACGCAAAGCCAAGGCACGCAGTAAGAGCACAGAAGGTTTGCTGTATTTTATCCGCGGCAATTGGCAGTCAAGTTACAGCTTGCTTAGCAAGAGTAAGAATGATGCCGACGCAACCGTAGTTAATTATCTCGTAGCCGCCTTTGCTGCTTACGAGATGGGCAACAGAGAGTTGTGGATGCAGTGGCTGCAAAAAGCGGAAGAGGACTATCCTTCAGCCCGTTCGACGACGAACTCGCTTAAGGCACAATTGCTATTCAAATCGGGTCAGCTGGAGCAATGTCTTGCCGTGCTGGAGCAATTAATGAAAAGTTCGCTTAACGATGCCACCTTGCTGCAGCTGTTGAAAAAAGTGTATGTGGAGTTGGAAGACTGGGAAAAGCTCGGCGCCCTGGTGCCAACCCTGGAAAAGCTGAAAATTATTGATAAGGCCGAGGCAGAGAAAATCCAGAAACGGATTTTCGTCGAGCGACTATATGCGCCGCCTCCCGGCGATAGCGCTCAGGTATCGAGAGAAGCTACCGTTGCCCGGCTATTCAAATTATGGAAGAAAGCGCTGCCTCGATACCGGGAGGATGAGAAGGTGGTTAAACATTACACCGAGCTTTTGATTAAGTACGGTGAAAAAGAAGAGGCATCGAAGGTCATGGAGACAGCTCTGTCTCGTAATTTCAGTGACGCCATGGTGTTGCGCTATGGTGAACAGGATTTGGGTACCAACCCACAGCAATTAATCCATGCCGAAGGCTGGCTCAAGGCTCGGCCTGCGAATGGCGCATTACTACTCAGTCTTGGCCGCATTTGTATGCGCAATCAGTTGTGGGGAAAGGCGAAGAACTACTATCGTGCCAGCATCAAAATATCGCCGGGTGCCGAGGCATATGGCGAATTGGGTCGCCTGTTAAAGCATCTTGGTGAGTATGAGGCTGGCGAGAAGTACCTGAAAAATTACGGCGATCTAATCGGCGCAGATTTACCGGAGCTGCCGCTGCCATCCCCAACCAAAGTGACCCACTAGCTCGGCTATCTCTGAGAATCCTTGTCGATACCAAGTTCCTGCCACAAGCTGTCGATGCGTTTTTTCACTTCTTCGCTCATGGCGATAGTCGTCCCCCAGTTTCTTTGCGTCTCGCCAGGCAACTTGTGAGTAGCGTCTAACCCCATCTTGGAGCCGAGGCCGGAAACCGGTGAGGCAAAATCAAGATAGTCGATGGGCGTGTTTTCGATGAGTACCGTATCTCTCGCGGGGTCCATGCGCGTGGTAATCGCCCAAATCACGTCCTCCCACTTTCTGATATCCACGTCATCATCCACTACCACCACAAATTTTGTGTACATAAACTGGCGCAGAAAAGACCACACACCCATCATTACGCGCTTGGCGTGACCTGGATATTGTTTCTTCATGCTGACGATTGCCATGCGATAGGAACAACCCTCCGGCGGCAAATAGAAATCGGCAATTTCCGGGAATTGTTTTTGTAGAATCGGTACGAATACTTCGTTGAGAGCGACCCCCAGCATCGCAGGCTCATCCGGGGGTCTGCCGGTGTATGTGCTGTGATAGATGGGATCTTTCCTGTGGCTTATTCGTTTCACCGTAAACACCGGAAATTTTTCGACTTCGTTGTAGTAACCGGTGTGATCGCCATATGGCCCCTCGTCGGCGACCTCGTCTGCCTCAATCACTCCTTCTAGAACGATCTCGGCACTGGCAGGAACTTGTAAATCATTACTCAGGCATTTAACCACTTCGGTTTTACTGCCGCGCAACAAACCTGCGAACGCATATTCAGACAAGGTGTCGGGTATCGGTGTAACTGTCGCCAGGATGGTTGCCGGGTCGGCACCAATCGCAATTGAAACTGGAAATGCCTCCCCGGGGTGTCTGTGCTGCCACTCCCTGAAATCGAGTGCGCCACCGCGATGGGAGAGCCAGCGCATGATCAATTTGTTGCGAGATAGCAGTTGCATGCGGTAAATGCCAAGATTCTGTCTGTCTTTCTCTGGCCCTCGGGTAATGACCAGGGGCCAACTCACCAGCGGTGCAACGTCATCAGGCCAGCAGGTCTGAATCGGGAAAATCCCCAAATCAACATCGGCTTCGTCAATTATCACTTCCTGGCAGGGTGCGGATTTTTTCACACGCGGAGCAAGGTTGAGGACACTCTTGTAACTCGGCAGACTCTGCCACAAGTCCTTCCAGCCACTGGGAGGTGTGGGTTCTTTTAGAAATGCCAGTAGCTTGCCCACATCCCTCAGGCCGGAAATATCTTCCTGTCCCATTGCCAGCGCAATGCGCCGGGTATTGCCAAATAAATTGGCCAATAGCGGTATGGATGAGCCTTTCGGATTTTCAAACAACAGGGCGGGACCGCCGGCGCGTAGAGTGCGGTCGCTGATTTCGGTTACTTCAAGATAGGGATCGACTTCGGTTTGAATACGTTTTAACTCACCCTCGTTCTCGAGTAGTTCGATGAAATCTCGCAAATCCCTGAATGCCATAAGTTTAATTCTTGCTCAGCGGAGATTGAGGTGAGTTGTGTTGTGGGAAATTAATCTATTTACGTTTCATTGAATTAAAAAATTCTTCGTTGGTCTTGGTGGTTTTAAGCCTGTCCAGAATAAATTCTGTCGCTTGCACGTCTTCCATGGAACTAAGCAACTTGCGCAGAATCCACATGCGTTGTAATTCTTCCTCGGTCGTCAGCAAGTCTTCTCTGCGGGTGCCAGAACGGCGCACGTTAATAGCAGGGTAGATGCGTTTTTCTGCGACCTTGCGATCCAGATGCAATTCCATATTACCGGTGCCCTTGAACTCTTCGTAGATCACTTCATCCATCTTGGAACCGGTTTCGATCAGAGCGGTGGCGATAATGGTTAAACTGCCACCCTCTTCGAGATTACGCGCGGCACCGAAGAAACGCTTCGGTCTTTCCAGGGCGTGGGCGTCTACACCACCGGTCAATACTTTGCCCGAGGATGGAACAATCGTGTTATAGGCCCGTGCCAGTCGAGTAATGGAATCCAGCAGAATAACCACATCTTCCTTGTGCTCGACCAGGCGTTTGGCTTTCTCGATCACCATCTCGGCAACCTGGACATGACGCGACGGGGGTTCATCGAAAGTACTGGCAACCACTTCGCCTCTGACGGAGCGTTGCATTTCTGTAACTTCCTCCGGGCGTTCATCGATCAACAGGACGATGAGTCGACACCCGGGATTGTTGCGGGTAATTGACTGGGCCATGTTTTGCAGAATCAGGGTCTTACCGGCCTTCGGCGGCGATACGACTAAACCACGCTGGCCTTTACCGATTGGCGCTACCAGGTCAATGACTCGAGCACTAAGATCTTCGGTGCTGCCATTACCGATTTCCAGTTTCATGCGTTCGTCGGGGAATAGCGGGGTAAGGTTTTCGAATAGAATTTTGTGTCTGGAACCATCGGGCTTGTCAAAATTGACTTCGCTTATTTTGAGCAGGGCAAAATAGCGTTCGCCGTCCTTCGGTGGTCGTATCTTTCCAGCTACGGTATCACCGGTACGCAGATTGAAGCGGCGTATCTGACTCGGTGATACATAAATGTCGTCGGGACCGGCCAGGTAGGAAGCATCTGCAGATCGTAGAAAACCAAAGCCGTCCTGCAAAATTTCCAACACGCCATCACCATAAATATCTTCACCATTTTTGGCATGTTTCTTCAGGATTACAAAAATAATATCCTGCTTGCGTGTTCGTGAAACGTTTTCCAATCCCATTTCATGTGCTGTGTTGACAAGTTCTGCGATTGGTTTTTGCTTGAGTTCGGTCAAATTCATGATGAATAATCTTCTTGAGGAATTTTCGGGTTAATAGCGCTGGATTGTGATTAGGCCGCCGGAATAGAGCGGATATCCACGTTCGAGTCTAAGAATAAAATTTAAAGAATTGGTTTTTGAGTTAAAGGAATGTTGGGTTTTTTTTGGTCAAGGTTTGTTGACTGGAGAATAGCTTTCGGTGGATTCTAACTGATGATTATTTGATGGCTGCTGCTAAGCAAGCCGGATATTTCTTATTCACATTCTATACAGTGATTTCCAACGACTATTGCAATACTTATCTATTTTGGGCACCTGTGGTGTTAACGGCGATGTACTAAAAATATGAAACCTCATGTGTCACGAAAATTTCAGAGACTTGCAAGTATTCAGAAAAGAGTTCAGAAAAATCGATTTGAATTATTGGCTAAATCAGAGAATTCCACATATTGTGGCATCTCGTAGAATAGGTGAGATGCTACATTAAACGCAATTTAAATCACGCTGTCAATAAAAGCGGATAACTGAGATTTCGAAAGTGCACCAACTTTGGTGCCGGCGACATCACCATTGTTAAAAATAATCAGAGTCGGAATGCCTCGAACGCCATATTTTGGTGCAGTCTCGGCGTTTGCATCGACATCCATTTTGCAGATTTTCATTTTTCCGTCGTACTCCTGAGAAAGCTCTTCCAGCACCGGGCCAATCATTTTGCAGGGTCCGCACCATTCCGCCCAAAAGTCCACTAAAACGGGGCCTTCTGCCTGTAATACATCTTCTTCGAAACTACTATCTGAGATGTGAACGATGTTTTCGCTCATACGTATTTTCCTTTGCTGGGGACTATAAGGGTATGTAATGGAGAATCTTTCAGCGGCTCGCGAAGAGTTCGATTACCCGATTTCGACCTGGGCCAGCTTTCGTACCTGTTTATTTTGTACTCGCCTGTTTTGTACCTGCCTATGATAAGGCCAAATTCTCAGGTTTCAAGTGTCAATCTGTCGCTTGTCGGCGCTATTCTGGTAAAGGTGACCGCAGATAGGGGTTTATTGTTGCAGTAAAATCCCTGCTTTCTTCGCAAAATAGCTGAGAATTGCATCGGCACCGGCGCGTTTGATGGCGATCAGGGATTCCATCACAATGGCATCTTCGTCCAGCCAGCCATTCTGCGCCGCCGCCATATGCATCGCGTATTCGCCGCTCACCTGGTAGACGAAAGTAGGTACCCCGAACTCTTTTTTAACCCGGCTGACAATATCCAGGTAAGGCATGCCAGGCTTGACCATCAGCATATCCGCTCCTTCCGCTAGGTCCAGAGCAGCCTCCTGTAAGGCCTCGTCGCTGTTCGCAATATCCATCTGGTAGTTATATTTATTGTCGCTGCCCAGCTTGCCGCTGGAGCCCACGGCATCACGAAAGGGGCCATAGTAACTGGAAGCATACTTGGCCGAATAGGCCAGGATTTTCGTGTGGATGTGGCCATTGCCCTCGAGTATAGAGCGAATAGCGCCGATGCGGCCGTCCATCATATCCGAAGGGGCGACGATATCGGCGCCGGCCTCGGCATGGGACAGCGCCTGCCTGGCTAGCACTTCAACAGTCTCATCGTTGAGGACATAGCTATACTCATCGATTATGCCGTCCTGGCCGTGGGTGGTGTAGGGATCCAGTGCCACATCCGTAATCACGCCGAGCTCTGGCACAGCGCTCTTTAACGCGCGCACAGCGTTCTGCACCAGCCCCTCGGTGTTATAGGCCTCGCGTCCGTCCTCAGTCTTGACCTTATCATCGGGGCAGGGGAACAAGGCGATAGCCGGGATATCCAGCGCCACCAGCTCTTTCGCCTCCTTCAGTAATTCATCGATACTGAGGCGAAAAATACCGGGCATGGACTCGATTGGTTGGCGTTGATTGTTGCCATCGACAATAAAAATCGGAAAGATCAGGTCATCTGTGGTCAGTCGCGTTTCTCGCATCAGGCGGCGGCTGAAATCATCTCGACGCATGCGGCGCATGCGGCTAACTGGGAATTCGCGGCTGAAATCGAAGTTTGACAAGGCTTGGAATCTCTTAACTTATGAAATGTGAGGGTTTATAGTCGCTTTTCAGGTTATCTTGCAAGCGGTTTAGCATAGCCTTGTCGATGCCAGGGATAAACCACTAAATTATCGGAAGCCGTGAAACTGAAGTCCACGTTGTCATCACCGCGCTCTTATCTGCACTAGTTAACCCTGATATCAATTTTAACCAGGTTCAAAATCAAAGGCTCAAGTTTAGTGAATAAATCGAAAATATTGCTTCTCGGACTCATTGCGATTGCTATCGGTTCCTATTTTCTCTTCGATCTTGAACAGTATCTGACGCTGGACTTCGTTCAGTCCCAGCTCGCGGCAGTGCAGGCCTACAAAGACGACAATTTTGCTACGGCAGCTGCGATCTATTTTGTCGGCTATGTTTTGGCTGCGGGGCTGTCTATACCGGGGGCGCTACTCCTTACCCTGGTGGGTGGCGCTATCTTCGGTGTGTTTTGGGGAACCCTGCTGGTTTCCTTCGCCAGCAGCATCGGTGCAACCGGGGCATTTCTGGCTTCACGACTGCTGTTGCGGGACTGGGTGCAATCCAGGTTCGGTGACTACCTGGCACCAATAAACAAGGGCATGGAGAAAGACGGCACCTTCTATCTGTTTAGTATTCGCATGGTGCCGGTATTTCCTTATTTCATGGTCAACCTGTTGATGGGTTTAACTCCCATAAAAACATCCTCCTATTACCTGGCGAGCCAGGCGGGGATGTTCGCCAGTACTATGGTATTTGTTAATGCCGGTTCCGAACTCGCGCAGATCACTTCGCTATCGGGCCTGGTGAGTGGATCGGTTTTGTTTTCGTTTGTGCTGTTGGGAACACTGCCCCTATTGGCGAAGTTTTCCCTTGGCATCGTGCAACGCAATAAGGTGATGAGAGGCTATAGCAAGCCCAAGAACTTCGATGCCAACGTCGTCGTTGTCGGCGCCGGCTCGGCCGGCCTGGTGGCCGCCCTGATTGCGGCTGGCGCCAAGGCTAAAGTCGTATTGATAGAAAAACACAGGATGGGAGGGGATTGCCTTAACACCGGCTGCGTGCCCTCCAAGTCGCTGATTAGGAGCGGCCGCATCATGTCCTACATCAGGCGCGCCAGGGAATTTGGCCTGGATGGTGCCGCCGCCACCGTCAATTTCGAGTCGGTAATGGAGCGGGTGCAGGCTGTCATCGCCGCCATCGAGCCCCATGATTCGGTGGAGCGCTTCACTTCGCTGGGGGTGGAATGTGTGATTGGCGAGGCGAAAATTGAATCGCCTTATGTGGTAACCGTCGGCGGCCGCACCATCAATACGCGTTCGATTATCGTAGCGACCGGGGCCAGGCCTCTGGTCCCACCTATACCAGGTCTGGACCAGATCGACTACCTGACATCGGATACTATCTGGACACTCAGAAAATTACCCAAGCGTCTGTTGGTGGTTGGAGGTGGACCTATTGGCTGTGAACTGGCCCAGGCCTTCAGTAATCTCGGCGCCCAGGTAACCCAGGTAGATATGGCGGCCCGAATCATGCCCAGGGAAGATCCGGAAGTTTCGGCGCTGATTATGCAGCAGTTTAAGGAGCAGGGCATCGACCTGCTCGTCGATCATCGACTGACGAAATTCGAGGTCGTTGACGGCGTCAACACGATGGAGGCGGAACACAAGGGTAGCATGGTCAGGGTTGAATTCGATAAGGTGTTGTTGGCCATCGGGCGTAAGCCCAATGTCCAAGGGTTTGGCCTGGAACAATTGTCGATGCCACTGGCGGCGCAGGGCACTATCGAAGTCAATGCGTCGATGCAGACCGCTTATCCGAACATATTTGCCTGTGGCGATGTTGCCGGTCCCTATCAGTTTACCCATATGGCCTCGTTTCAGGCCTGGTATGCTTCACTAAACGCGCTGCTCGGAGGCCTATGGCGTTCGAAGGCTAATTACAACGTGGTGCCATGGGCCACCTTCACCGACCCGGAAGTGGCCAGGGTCGGCCTCAGCGAAGCAGAGGCGAAACAGCGGGGTATCGGCTACGAGATTACCCGCTATGAATTGAACGACCACGATCGGGCCGTGGCCGATGGCGAAGCCCGGGGATTCATAAAAATATTGACGGTTCCCGGTAAAGACAAAATACTCGGTGTCACTATCGTCGGTTATCATGCCGGCGAGTTGATCGGTGAATTCGTGTTCGCCATGACTCATGGCATGGGACTGGCTAAGATATCTGCCGTCACCCATATTTATCCAACTCTGTTGGAGGCAAATAAATTTGCTGCCAATGCATGGCGTAATGCACGCCTGCCAAAAAAATATTACCCTCTGGCGGAGAAGTATTTTCGCTGGCTGCGAGCTGAGAGCTCGGAAGCCACAGCCCAGAAAACAACAACGGACCCCTAGCGTGGTTAACATTTAATAAATTGCTCAGGAAGAAACCAATGAATGTCCAGGCGCAAGTCGAAACCAAGGTCTCCCAGCGCTATGCCGAGGGAGCTGAAAAAAGGCAGGAGGCGCTATGCTGTCCGGTGGATTATGACGCCAGTTTGCTGGAATTGCTGCCCCAGGAAATCATCGATAGAGATTATGGCTGTGGCGATCCATCGCGTTATGTGAAGGCAGGCGACACCGTTCTCGACCTCGGCAGTGGCGGTGGCAAAATCTGCTATATGGCGGCGCAGTTGGTAGGTGAAAAAGGCAAAATCATAGGCGTCGACATGACCGATGAGATGCTGGCGCTGGCGCGGAAACACCAGGCGCTGATGGCAGAAAAAATCGGCGGTGACCGGGTACAGTTTGTTAAAGGCTATATTCAAGACTTAGCGCTAGACGTGGAAGCCATGGATGCTTTTCTCGTCGCCAACCCAATTCAGTCCAATGCGTCACTGCAGCAGTTTGAGCAGTGGAAATCCAGGCAACGAAGCGAACATCCGCTGGTTGCCAGCGACAGCATTGACTTGGTGGTGTCCAACTGCGTCCTGAATTTGGTGGCGGCAGCCGATCGCAGGCAAATGCTCGGTGAAATCTTTCGCGTGCTTAAACCAGGCGGTCGCGTAGCTATCTCCGACATCGTCAGTGACGAATCGGTACCTCAGCATTTACAGGAGAACGAGGAATTGTGGACCGGTTGCATCTCCGGCGCTTTCCAAGAAAAACAGTTCTCCCAGGCCTTTCTCGACGCCGGCTTTGTTCTCGTGAATTACGACAAGTGGGACCAACAGCCCTGGCAGGTGGTGGAAAGCATCGAATTCAGGTCTGTCACCTTGATGGCGGTGAAACCGTCACCGGATGTGTGTATGGATATTGGTCAGGCGGTAATTTACAAGGGGCCCTATAGCGAGGTGCGGGACGATGAGGGCCACGTCTATTCCCGCGGAGAGCGCATTGCGGTATGCGAACGGACATTTAAATTTCTCACCGAAGGACCGCAGAAAGATGAATTTATCGGTGTGAATCCGGCCTCGCCCAGGCCTGCTGAAAGATTTTGTGCGCCCACTGGCACGCTACGGCCAGCCAGTGAAACCAAGGGCGGCGATCATACTACAAGCTCCGGCGGTGCCAGTTGTTGCTGAGTTGGAATTGAAGAAAGAGCCTGTCTGGCAGCATTATTCAGAGGCGCCCTAACTGCAAGCGTAATCCGGAATCGATCAAGCCGCCTCATCCTGGTGACGAAATGCGATAAACATGCAGATGCTGAACAGCGCTACGAAGGCCACCATTGCCATTTCCGGGATAGTGAGCAGGCCGAAGAGCCGAAAGTGTACCTCCGCGCAATTGCCGTCACCCTTCAACAGGAAACTCAGTGTCTCCATGAAAGGGAAATTTTCATAGATGTAGGTCAGTCCCGGACCACAAGCTGGCACCTGATCTTCCGGCAGATGCTGCAGCCAGATTTGTCTGCCGGCGAAATAACTCCCGAATATGCACATGGAAGCCGCCCCGAACGCATAATACTTCTGCCCGTTGCCGCTTGGATTATGGATGGCGCCTGCCAGACAGGTGAAGCCACACAGAATGACAAAAACGCGTTGCGTTATGCACAGGCCGCAGGGAGACAACAACATCACATGCTCCATGTAGAGCACGATTCCAATAGTGACTACGCAGGCTAGAAATACGCCTGCATTGATCAGTCGGTTGCCGGGAATTACCAGTGTCATCTGCTACTCCTGAGTATTCAAGCTCCAAATCCGGTCAATAATTCTACACCACAAAGACAAGCTTTGTGAGCAGAGAATTGTGGCCTGCCTCGACCAGGAAAAGATTTCAATATGATCGATCCGAAGATTCCAGCTTAGACTCGATTCCAACGTTCGAGAAATTCATCGAAGTTAATTTCGTCCGCAACTTCAATCTCTTTTTGCCTGGCCATGGAGGTGGTGCTGGTCTGCTGCATCATTTTCAGGGTTTCTGTATCCAGGCCGTTGTTTAGGAAATATTCCTTATGCCGGTTGGACTGTTGCATGGAAAATTCAAAGAAAGATAACTGACCCTCAGTCATGGCTTTTAAAATCATACCCGATGGAGTCAAATCCGGATCGGCTAATTTGGCAGCCTGATTTTTCAGGCTAGACTGATAGGCATCGGCGCCGTGAACCTGGTCTATCAGTGTTGCGCTGTGCGCAAGATCCTGCAAGAGTTCATCGGCCCAGGATTGCAGCGATCTGGTTGAGCCATCCTGGGACAACATCAGATTAGGATCACGGCCCTGTTCAACTACCAGGGCAAGATTACTGGCGACTTCGAAAAATTCCTGCTCATGACACTCAGGACTTTCTGCGAGCAGGCAATGGATCAGGAATGTATCGAGAAAGCGAATTTGCTCGGCGTCAATTCCCAGCGGCAGGTAGGGGTTCAAATCCAACGCCCGCACTTCGATATACTCGATGCCTTTGCGGGTCAGTGCATCCAGGGGCCGTTCATTCATCGTGGCATTGCGCTTCGGCCGAATGGTGCTATAGAACTCGTTTTCCAGTTGCAACAGATTGGTATTGATCTGCAAATACTCGCCGCCGCTTTTCTTGCCAATCTTCTCGTATTCAGGATAGGAGGTGTTCATCGCCTGGCGCAGACAATCGACGTAGGTGTCCAGTTCGTTATAGCAGACGAACAGGGATTTCTGCGCCTCGCTCTTGTAGCCGAGATTGCCCATGCGTAAGCAACTTGCATAGGGTAAGTAGAGGCTGTACTCATCAAACTCTTCAAGTTCATGTTCGCGGCCCTGTACAAAGCATTTGCAGGCAGCGGGTGAGGCGCCGAACAGATAAATTAGCAGCCAGGAATAACGATGAAAATTTCGAATCAGGCTAAGGTACTTTTCGGTTTGAAAATCCTGCAATGAGCCACTATGTTTGCAAATACTTTGGTAGGGCTCCCAGAAAGACTCTGGCATGGAAAAATTGTAATGCAGACCGGATATCGCCTGCATCAAACTGCCGTAGCGATGACTGAGGCCGTGTCGATAGAGGGTTTTCATCTTGCCAATATTGGAGCTACCATATTGGGCGATCGGAATCTCTATGTCGGTTTCCAGGGGGCAGGGCATGCTCGCTACCCACAACATCTCTTCATGCTCGAGGTTCTGCAGGGTGAAGCGGTGGATGTTTTCCAACACCTGCAGGCATTCGTCGATATCGCAATAGACAGGGGTGATGAATTCAAGCAGGGATTCGGAAAAATCGGTGGTGATGTAGGGATTAGTGAGTGCGGAGCCTAAAGCAGAGGGGTGGGGAGATTGGGAAATATGGCCGGCCGGGGATACCCTAAGGCTCTCTTTTTCGATGCCTCGACATACTGCCCCCCACTCAGAATTAAATTCAGGTAGCTGGTATCGCCGCAGGCACTCACTGTATTGCTTAGCCACATTTACTCCTAAATCCACTGCCATGAGCGCCAATCCCCGAGCTATTCACGCTACTTGAGGTGAGCGGCATTATGTCAAATAACTAAAGGTGGGGGAACCTGTGGTCCGGTACAAGATATCGGGGCCTGATATGGAATAAGTCAGTCGATCTGCTTGAATTTATGGATCAGGCGTCGCTGTTTCTTATTGGGCCTGGTGGCAGTTGGCCATTGAGTGGGCTGGGATTTACGTTGCTCCGCCAAGCGTTGGCGCTGCGCTATACTGGCGGTGGTTTCGGTATAAAGCAGCTGTGCTTCCGGGGCCCCGCGGCGTCGGTCTGAAAGCGCTCGTACTACCACGGTTTTCTCATCGAAGCCCTGCCGCAGGCTGATCTCCATGCCTATTTCGACTTCCTTGCCGGGTTTAGCCCGATTATTTTCACAGCGGACCTTGCCACCCTCAATAGCCTGCTTGGCGATGGAGCGAGTCTTGTAAAATCGGGCGGCCCACAGCCACTTGTCAAGGCGCACCCGGTTTAGCCCGGATACTTCACCAGTACGCTTGGAAATTCGGGTTTTGTGCTTGTCCAATAGCCTATTCCCAACAATTACTTCAGTGACACCTTGTACACTCTTTCGCTTGCCTGATTTTCACTTGATCTTTCGCGTTTTGAACGCACGTGCTCGCTCCGACTTAGCTAATGCTACGTTTGCGCTCACGAGCACGCCCAAAACACGAAATCTCGGCGTGAAACTTCAGGCAACTGGTGAAATATCCGGGCTAGCTGTCCTGAGTTGTCTTTGGTTTTTTGTCGCTGCATGTGCTGCTCTCTACCTCATCGTTGCCTGCAGGGGCAGGAGCTGATCGAAATCTTCTACCTGGGGAAATTCGGCAGGATCGAGAAAAGGTTTCTGACTGTCGGGTTGCTTGATCGCATAAAGATATTTGATGCCTTCCTTTCTTGCCTGGCGCAAAACCGACAGCGAGTCGTCGAAGAGCAGTGTTCGCTGGGGATCGTAGTTTTCCAGCTGCTGCAGCCGTTCCCAGAAACCGTGGTTTTCCTTGGCAAGATTCAGGCGATGGGCGCTGATAAGTTGATGAAAGTATTCACCGATACCCGTGTGTCGCATTTTTATGTCCAGGCTGGCAGGATGGGCGTTGGTAATGAGCAGGATCCGCTTGTTCGTGTGCTGTAACTCCCGCAGAAATTTCTCCACATTGGGCCGCACATTTATTTTGTGTTTGAGCGTTGTTTTCAGTGTGGTGATATCCAGCTGTAGTTCTTTTTCCCAGTAATCGAGGCAGTACCAGTCCAGGGTGCCATGTACCTCCTCGTATTTGCATTTTATGATTTCCCTGGCGGCTTCCCGGTCCACGCCATGGGTTTCACTATAAATTCGGGGCACCAGTGTCAACCAAAAATAGTTGTCGAAATGTAAATCCAGCAGCGTGCCATCCATATCGAACATGAAGGTGTCGATGGCTGACCAGGGTGGCATTTTAGGTCCCCGCTATACTAATCTACTAAAGTATTAAGTTTTGGCTAATCAGTTTAAGATTAGGACACAAGACACGCCGGCCAGGTTTCGTCTGGGATGTTAAAACGGCTAATGCGAGATGCCCCTGGCGGAATTATATCTCTTCAATCGGACAAGTTATATGTGGAACGACCAACAACTCGACGAGGTCAGCAAGATTGCGGTGGCTGCAGGGCAGGAAATTCTGGCCATATACGATCAGGATCAGAACTTAGAAATCACCTTGAAGGACGACAAATCCCCGTTGACTGAAGCCGACCTCCGTGCCCACCGACTCATTGTTGAACGACTGCAAAGACTTGACCCGGATATACCCATTCTTTCGGAAGAATCAGATGCTATTGATTTCGAGACGCGCAATAGCTGGCACCGGTATTGGCTGGTAGATCCGCTTGACGGCACTAAGGAGTTTATTAAACGTAATGGCGAGTTTACAGTCAATATAGCGCTAATCGATGGGGGCCAGCCCGGTCTCGGCGTGGTCCATGTGCCGGTCACCGGTGTCACCTATCTTGGTAAGGTGGGAGTCGGTGCCTGGAAACAGGAAGCAAGCGGTGACATCTCTGTCATTGCGGCCCAAAGTTTGGACCTGGAGTGTGGTGTAGTACGAGTGCTTACAAGCAGAAGTCATCGCGGCGAAGAAGTCGAGGCGCTAATCGCCAGGATCGAAGCCGAGCTGAGCCCCTGCGAAGTCGTGAGCATGGGTAGTTCACTAAAAATCTGTCTGTTGGCAGATGGCTCCGCCGATATCTATCCGCGGCTTGGACCTACCTGCGAGTGGGATACGGCCGCAGCTCATGGGGTACTCGCGGCAGCCGGCGGGGATATTTATACCAGCGGATTCCAGCCCCTGCGGTATAACCAGAAAGCCGCATTGCTCAATTCCCATTTCATTGCGCTAGCGGATATCGAATTTGGCTGGCAGCAATTGCTTAGGGCCAGTCCAGCCCCGGCGCTGGACAAGCCCGGGTAAAACCATTAGCGTTTGCCCAGTTTGGCCTTAACCCAAGGCTCCTAAATTTACTTTTATCTCCGCAGGCTTAGCCATGGTTAAATATCCGATGATGCTGTTGGTCCTGACCTTAGTGCATTTTAGCCTATCGCAATGGGTGGTCGCGCAAGGGCTGGAAATTGTATCTCCCGCCAGTGTTGGTTTTTCAGACAATGGTCTCGAACGTGCGACTGCAGCGCTACAGCAACACATCGACAACGGCGATATTGCCGGCGTGGTGGCGGCGGTGGCCAGAGATGGCAAGCTCATCTACTTCGAGGCCTTGGGGCAGATGGACCTGGAGCAAGACAAGCCGATGCGCGATGACGCCTTGTTCCGGCTGTATTCCATGACCCGACAAATCACCAGCGCTGCAGTGTTGCAATTGTATGAGCAGGGTAAATTCAAATTCGATGACCCCATCAAGATGTATCTTCCGCAGTTTGAAGACCAGCGTGTATTGACCGATGCGTCGAGTACAAACCTGTCTCAAACCCGGCCGCGAGTTGGCGATATCACCGTCACACATTTACTGACCCATACCTCGGGTCTGGGAAGCAGAAGCTCGGCGCTCTATCGCGAGAATAATGTGCGTGACAAGGATATTACAATGGATGAGATGGTTGGCAATGCCGCCCGCATTCCATTATTTCAGGATCCTGGCACCCAGTTTCGCTATGGCATACACGCCACCATTCTCGGCAAGCTCATCGAGGTCTGGTCCGGTCAGCCAATCGAGGAATATCTGCAGGAAAACTTGTTTGATCCCCTGGCCATGAACGACACGATGTTCTGGGCCGAGGGCAGCGCTGCCGCCAGAATCGCCCAGCTCTACCGGCCTACGGACGGTACCCTTCGAGTCTATCAAATTGAATCGGTGCCCTGGACTGCCAGGCCAAAGTTGATCGAAGGAGGCGTAGGCCTGCTCTCCTCGGTCATGGACTACATGCACTTCGCGCAGATGGTTCTCAACGGCGGCAACTTCAACGGCCACCAGCTGCTACAGCCAGAGACTGTGAAACTGATGTTTCTCAATGCCGTGCCAGACCAGGTAATGCCAATCGGCAACCGTGGATACTGGCTTGGTTCGGGCTGGACCCTGGGTGGGTTCAATTTGGTGATGGATGCCGCAAGCTATAATTTTCCGGTCTCCGAGGGCGCGATTTGGTGGGATGGCTCCGCCGGCACCCGTTATTTTATCGATCCCGTGCAGGCAACCATCATCGTAATCATGGCCCAGGTATCGCCCTCCAGTGGTGGTGGTTTTCGGGAAGAATTTAGCCGCCTGGTGGATGCCGCGATCGTGGAGCGGCGTTAACGGATTACCGCATACTAAGCTCTGCAACCATGGAAAGTTTCTCCAGATTGCTGAGGCTGATGCAGGATTGGCTCACAAGCTTTGCCTACCGTGCGGATATTAGTTTCACGATCTTCCTGTTGGCGGGGCTGGTCACGGTTATTATGGCATGGCGTACTACCCTTCAACGGCCTTGCAGTGTCGCGGTTTCCAATCCGGTCGATGGGCTGCGCGCAGAGTAGTTGTATTCCCTGTTTCTAATGGAGTTATAATTAAAACATGACTATGGATCGGAAAATTGAAAAGAAGAAGCTGGCCCCGTGGCAGTGGGGACTAATTGCAGTTCTTGCCGCGGTAGCGATCTGGTTTATTTATCAATTATTGGCCGATGCCTCTATTCGCACCTATCGTGTACCACAGGAGCATATTATTGTTTCAACCGTCGAATTTGGCGCATTCGAAGACCTCATTCCAATTCGTGGCACCATCCAACCGTTTAATAGTGTGTTTCTCGACGCAGTTATTGGCGGGGCAGTAGATGAGGTTTTTGTGGAAGAGGGGAGCTTCGTAACAGCAGGCCAAGCACTGGTACAGCTTAGCAATACTACCACCCGTTTGACCGCAGCTACAGCCGATGCGAATACCACTGAACAGCTGAACAATCTCAGCAATATTTCAAACAATTTCGAAACCACGAAGCTCAATACAGAGCGTGAAATAATTAATATTGAGTACCGCATTACGACCCTGGAACGGCTAATATCCAGGGCAGAAAAACTGGTTGCCAATAGCCTGGTGTCGGAGGAAGAGTTTGAAGCGCTGGCAGATGAATTGGTCTATCAGAAAAAAGTACTGACTAACACGCTTGCCCGGCAGGTAGTAGAAGTCAGAATTCGCGCAGAGCGGCTACTGCAAATCGAAGTGCAGATGGTAATGCTGGAAGAGAATCTGAAAATTTCCCAGAGTAGTTTTGAAAGTCTACTGGTGCGCGCTCCTATTTCAGGCCAACTCACCTCGTTCCCAGTGGAGGTAGGTGAGAGCAAACAGAACGGCCAACGTCTGGGCCAGATCGATGTGGTGGATCAATACAAGGTAGTGGCGCAAATCGATGAGTTCTATGTCTCTCGAGTCATGACCGGCCAAGCTGCCAATTTCCCCCTGGTGGGAGCAGCTTATGCCACCTCAGTGGTGAAGGTATATCCGGAGATCACACAGGGAACATTCGAGGTCGATCTCGAGTTTGAAGGTCCCACACCAGCGAACATTCGACGCGGCCAGACTCTGCAGATGGAATTGACCCTGGGCAATCCGGTGGAGTCATTGCTGGTGCCTCTGGGCGGCTTCATTCAGGACACCGGCGGCAATTGGATCTTTGTGCTTGATAGCACCGGAGAATACGCCCTGCGACGGGACATTCGCGTCGGCCGACGCAACAATCGCTACGTCGAAGTGCGTGAAGGCTTAGCGCAGGGAGATCGTGTAATAACATCCAGCTATAGCCAGATGGAAGACATGGAAAGAATCCAGCTCACTCAGTAGCATAATAAGAACCAGCCAAGAGCTCCATGAAAATTGTTTTAGCCAGACCCGGTCACGAAATAATTCTCGCGAATTTCTATGCGGTCAATGAGGCGCATTTTCGTAAATGGAGCCCTGCTGTGACGCGGGGACATCACTCAATAGAGTCCTGGAAGCGCAGACTGGAAGAAAGGGAAATTGAGTTTGAAAACCGCGTGTCTGCGCATTTTATCGGAACTGACGAAACTGAGTCATACATCATCGGGGCTTGCTCCTTAAGCAACATTGTACGTGGTATTTTTCAAGCCTGTCACATGGGTTATTCGGTTTCGAAGCGCTACGAAGGCAGCGGCAACATGAAACGAATCGTCATGCACGCCATAGATTATGCTTTCAACGATTTCAATCTGCATCGAATAATGGCGAACCATATGCCAGATAATATGCGCTCTGCGGGACTCCTGAAAGGCCTCGGCTTCGAAGAGGAAGGCTATGCCAGGGAATATTTATTGATTAATGGCAAATGGGAGGATCATGTATTAAATTCTCTCCTTATTAAATCCAGCAGCTAACGCCGCCCAGAGGTTGATAGCCCATGTCAGATAAAACAACAATCGATAACTATGTAAAGAAGCAATTGATTCTTTCGGCCGAGTTCAAAAATGCCCTGGCGAAAGATGCGGAAATGCGCAAACAATTCGAAGTACTTACACCTTTCAAGCAACGGGAATATGCTAATCATATTCGTTCTGGAAAACTGGAGAAGACGCGCTTGTCGCGACTTAAAAAAGTAACACCAAGGATATATCGCGGCATTGGTCTATATGAAAAATACAAAGGGTCTTAGTCAGGATCGACTAAACTGTAACTATCAATAATAGAATACCTGGCGCCACCTTCCACGGTTTGCGACCTGTACATATGAAACTGCTTCACTTGAAAATCCCCCCAGTGTGTATCCTCGTATTGCCTCTTTACAATCAGTAGTTGGGGTTTTGCCTCGCGACTAAATCGGGCCACGGTCACATGAGGTACGTAGGGTTTCGTGTTAGCAGTGCGGTCATTGCTGCCGGGCACTTGCGTGGAGAAGGCCTGGTTCAGATCGGCAGCTATAGTACAGAGGCGATCATTTGGGCTGATCCCAAGCCATAATGAATTCTTGAACAAGCCAATCCCTCTGCAGTGCAATGCCAAGGGCTCATGCCTCGATGCCAATTGCTTCAATCTAGCCTCGATCTCGTCGAGTTGACTCTCCAATACCGATCCCAGGAACTTGAGCGTAATATGCAGGTTCTTAGCATGCACTATGCGTATTCGTGCAGCCTCATCGTCGATCTGGCTCAAAGCCTCCGTCAACGGCCTGATTTCGCCCTGCAAGCTAAATTTGACGCCGATGAAACAGCGTAATTTTGGTGGTTTAGGTGTTTTTGGCATGGGCTCAATTCATCGGGCAACGGTAGCTGTCTTGATTCTGGGTGCCAGGGGCTAAAGTTAAGAGACCCCCCCTGCGGACCCGATTCTAACGCCTGCGGCATCTACTGTCCCGCGTCGCATTTGTGCTTCAATTCGACTAGAATCTTCAATCCACTGCAACACCCAATAGCCATGATATTAGGGAACCGGAATAAATGCACAATCGCGCGATATATGACAGTGATCATGAACTGTTTCGCAGCAACGCCAGGCGCTTCTTCCAGCAAGAGCTAGAGCCCAATATCGATACCTGGGAGAACGCTGGCTTAATACCGCGAGAATTCTGGGAGAGGGCCGGAGCAAATGGCTTTCACTGTTGCGGAGTACCAGAAAAATACGGTGGTCCCGGGGCTGATTTCCTTTACAACATGGTGTTATCGGAAGAAGTTGGCTACGCCATCGGTGGCGCCAGCGTCGGCTTCTCAGTCTCGTCAGACATCGTTGCCTATTATTTGCTCCACGGTGGCAGTGAGGAACAGAAACAAAGGTGGTTGCCAAAAATGGTCAGCGGGCATGCTATTGCCGCCATTGGCATGACCGAGCCGGGCTGTGGTAGCGACCTCAAGGCTGTGCGCACCACCGCCGTGCGAGATGGCGACGACTATATTATTAACGGGCAGAAGACCTTTATCACCAACGGCCAGAATTGTGATTTCGTGTTGTTGGCTTGTTCTACCGACCCTGCTTCAGGTGCAAAGGGCATCAGTCTCATCATCGTCGAAAGTGATCGGGAGGGATTCGAGAAGGGCCGCAACCTGGACAAGATCGGGCAAAAAGCCGCCGACACTTCAGAAATGTTTTTCTCCGATGTGCGCGTACCGGTTTCCAATTTGTTAGGGCAGGAAGGTCAGGGGTTCGTTGCCTTAATGAATGAACTCCCCCGTGAGAGAATAACTATCGCCTGTCGTGCTTTCGCCGAAGCACAGCGAGCCTTCGAGTTGACTGCAGAATACGTGAAAGAGCGCAAAGCCTTCGGCAAGAAGATTTTGGAATTTCAGAATACTCAGTTTACATTAGCAGAAATGAAAACTAATCTTGCTATAGGCTGGGCCTACCTCGATCAATGTCTTCATAAAATCAATACCGGCAAGTTGACACCGGAAGAGGGCGCTATGGCGAAACTCTGGACCACCGAAACTGGCAACAAGCTGGTGGACGACTGCCTGCAGCTCTTTGGGGGTTACGGTTATATGCGCGAGTACCCTATATCGCGCTTGTTTGTTGACTCACGAGCGCGTCGTATCTACGGCGGTTCGTCCGAGATCATGAAGCTGGTTATAGGAAGAACCATATGAGAACCAGGGTCCCTGGAACGTGATTGGCATTACCGCTTACGGCGCTTATATTCCCCGTGCCCGCCTTAACAAGCAGGCGATGGCCGATGCCAATGCCTGGTTTGATCCGTCATTAAACTCCCTGGCGAAAGGTGAGCGCAGCATCTGTAACTGGGACGAAGACAGCATCACCATGGCCGTGGAAGCGGCGCAAGACTGTCTCTCCGCACTCAGTGACAAAAAAATCGACTCTCTGTATCTGGCTTCAACCACTTTACCGTTCGTGGACAGGCAAAACTCCGTGGTGGTGAGTGAGGCACTAAACCTCGATAATCGCATTCGCACTATGGATATCAGTTCATCCCAGCGCGCGTCGACCTCGGCATTGATCTCTATACTGCAAGGCAATGTGAGTAACAACGCATTGTTGGTAGCCTCCGAACACCGTCGTACCAAGGCCGGATCGCGTTCAGAGATGCTGTGGGGCGATGCCGCTGCCACGGTCAGCGTCGGCTGTAGTAATGTGATTGCGGAGTACCTGGGTGCGGAGACTCTTGCGGTAGATTTCATAGACCACTACCGGGGTGAATCTTCCAGTTTCGATTACAATTGGGAAGAGCGCTGGATTCGTGATGAGGGCTTTTTCAAGCTCGTGCCGGCTGCGGTGAACACGCTGTTGGAGAGAACCTCATTGAAAAGTGGTGATATAAGACACTTCATCCTTCCAACTGATCAGCCGCGTACCCCCGGGGCGCTGGCGAAGAAATTGGGCATCGATGCCGATGCTGTGGTAGACAATCAGATCGCCAGCGTCGGCGTGGCCGGCGTCGCCCAACCAATCCTGATGTTGGCCAAAGCTATAGAAATGGCGAGCCCGGGAGATCTGATTCTTCTCATAGGTTTCGGTCAGGGTTGCGACGCCATACTGTTTCGCGTAACCGACACCGCAGCCAAATGCGCTCCCGCTGCGGGCGTAAAAGGCGCACTGGCTTCTCGCCGCGAGGAACATAATTACAATCGTTTCCTGAGTTTTAATAATCTGTTGGAGCGAGATATCGGCAAGCGGGCCGAATCCGACAAACAGACTTATCTGTCGGGATATAACCGCCGCAAGGACTTGCTCACCGGTTTCATCGGCGGCAAGTGCCGCCAGTGCGGCACGGTACAAATTCCCCGGGATAAGTATTGTGTCAACCCCGAATGTCATGCCCTGGAAAGCCAGGATGATTACCGTTTCGCAGACAAGGCTGCTACGGTCGCAACCTGGACTGCGGATCGCCTGACTTTCGACTGGAATCCACCCGCCTACTTCGGCATGGTTAAATTCGATGGCGGCGGCAAGTTGATGATGGATTTCACTGAAGTCGAAGAAGGCAAGATCGATGCAGGCACAAAACTGACCATGCATTTCCGAATCAAGCAATTCGATACCCAGCGCGGCTTCAGAAAATATTTTTGGAAAGCAGTACCAGAATAAAATTGTGTCAGGTTTGAGAGGCACTTTGACGTGAAAATTGCGGTGATCTTCCAAGCGCTGGGATGTCGTATCCTTCTGCCGCAGCAGTAAAGGCGCAGCACCGATTGACCGAGGGAGACCGTACTTTGGGCTCCCGACCGGGTGAGGAGAACACTCTCGCTAGTTTCTCTTTCCTGGCTAGATGCATGTTTCTACGCGGCTTAGAAGATCTATCTGGAGGAATATCCCTGGAGGGTTGCAAGCCGCGGAGGCAGGAGGGTACGGGAGCCCAGCGCGCCGTCACTGAAGTCCCTAGCCTTAGTGCCGTACCAATCAGACGGCTGTATAATCACGGCGATAGATTAAGAAAGGTAATACATAATGGCCAGTGGAATAAAAGACAAAGTAGTCATCCTTGGAATGGGTTGCAGCAAGTTTGGTGAGCGCTGGGATTCCAGCCCATCGGACTTGATGGTGGAGGCATTCGAGGAATGCATTGCTGATGCAGGCATAGAAAGCAAGCAGATAGAGGCAGCCTGGTTTGGTGCCGGTATCGACACCTTTAACGTCGGCTCCAGCGCCATGCCCCTGGCAATCGCTCTGCGACTTAACTACATCCCGGTTACCAAGGTCGAAAACATGTGCGCCACCGGCACCGAAGCGTTTCGTGGTGCCGTCTATGCCGTAGCCTCCGGTGCCTGTGACATCGCCCTCGCCCTCGGTGTGGAAAAACTCAAGGACACTGGCTATGGTGGCCTGCCGCAACGCACTCGTGGCGTCGAGAATGACATGTACTGGCCGAACCTGTCCGCTCCCGGCGCCTTTGCCCAGCTCGCGACCGGCTATCGTGCCAAGCACAAACTAAACAAGACCGACCTCAAGCGCGCCATGGCTCACGTCTCGGTCAAGAGTCATGCCAATGGTGCCAAGAACCCCAAGGCCCACCTCCGTCGTGAAATCACGGAAGAACAGGTGCTAAATGCACCCTATATAGCCGAGCCCATCGGTCTGTTCGATTGCTGTGGAGTGAGTGATGGTTCCGCCTGTGCCATCGTTACCACACCTGAGATCGCCAGGAGCATGGGCAAAGACAACTTGATTTCTGTCAAGGCACTGCAACTTGCGGTATCCAACGGCACCGAATCCAGCCATGAGAGTTGGGACGGCTCCTACCTCAAGACCACGCGCATCGCGGCACAGCGCGCCTACGATGAGGCCGGGGTGAAAAACCCCAAGGCCGAGATCACCATGTCAGAAGTCCATGACTGTTTCTCTATTACCGAGTTGGTGACCATGGAAGACCTGCAATTGGCGGAAGAGGGCAAGGCCGTGACTGCGGTGCTCGACGGCACCTTCGACGCCGACGGCAGCAATCCCTGTCAGATCGATGGTGGCCTGAAATGTTTTGGTCACCCCATCGGCGCATCCGGTTTGCGCATGATTTACGAAAATTATCTCCAGTTCCAGGAACGGGCCGGCGCCCGCCAGTTATCGGACCCACAGCTTGGTCTCAATCATAATCTGGGTGGATTCCCGCACCAGAACATCTGCAGTATTTCAATCATCGGTCATTATGGTCAGTGAGTTGCGATGCTGGAGTTAGTTGCGGGCGAACCTGAGGGCATGGTCTCAGTGGATAATCTACTGAAATTACTCACCGAGGCTGACACCGAACTGGGTTCTCTGAGGGAGCTCGTCGACGAGGCCTTCGCCCTAATCAAATCCCAGTGCCAGCGCGAGGGTAAACTCGATGCTGGCCTATTGGATGACCGGCAGCTAGTCAGCTTTGAGCTGGCTTTCTGTGTGGCGGAAATTTCCGCGGCCAGGGCGTTTAATAGTTACGCTCTCCAGCTTGGGCAGAGTGAGATTACGAGTCAAATTTCTTTAAGCTTCAGTGCCGAAATAATACAAACTGTGCTACAGAGATTAATCTCTCGGTCAGTCGATATTGGCATGGATAGAAATCACCTGCTCGATTTTTATGCCAGGCCGATAGTTAAGCTACTGCTGGACACTTATCTAGCTTCCGAATCTCTCGCCAGCATTGGTCAAGAAATTACCGAAAAGAATCTGCAGCGCCTTCCCTCCAATCTGGATGAAGAGAAGGAACTGATGCGAGAAACTTTTTTCCGCTTTGCTAACGATGTAGTGATGCCCCTGGCAGAAGACATCCATCGAGAAGATCAGGACATTCCTGACAGCATCCTGCGGCCTGCGGCGGCGCTTGGTTGTTTCGGCACCTGCATTCCCGAACGCTTCGGTGGCTTGCAACCAGACGACCGAGCGGACAGTCTCGGCATGATTGTGGTTACCGAAGAACTCTCCAGAGGCTCACTGGGCGCCGCAGGAAGTCTGATTACCCGCCCCGAGATCGCGGCTCGATCCCTGTTAAGTGGAGGCACCGAAGCACAACAGCAAAAATGGCTACCCAAACTTGCGGCCGGTGAACTGCTTTGCGCCATTTCCATTACCGAGCCCAACACTGGTTCTGACGTCGCCGCGGTTTCCTTGAAGGCAACCCCCACTGCCGGGGGTTGGCTACTCAACGGCAGCAAGACCTGGTGTACCTTCGCCGGTCGCTCAGAATTGATCGTGGTGCTTGCCCGCACCAATCCGGATCGATCATTGGGCCATAAGGGCTTAAGTCTTTTCATACTGGAGAAGCCAGCCTATTCCGGGCATAGTTTCAAACACCAGCAGGAGCAGGGCGGTGGATCACTAAGCGGCAAAGCTATCGCTACACTGGGTTATCGTGGCATGCACTCTTATGACTTGTTCTTCGAAGACTACTTCCTGCCTGCGGAAAATCTCGTCGGCAAGGAGCAGGGTGAGGGCAAGGGCTTCTATTACACCATGGCCGGCTTTGCCGGTGGCCGTATTCAAACCGCAGCCCGCGCCACCGGCGTGATGCAGGCAGCATTCGAAAGCGCCTTGAGCTATGCCAAGCAACGCCAGGTTTTTGGCAAGGCAGTGAGCGATTATCAGTTTACCCAGGTAAAACTGACCCGAATGTTGGCCACCCTGACTGCGGCTCGGCAATTTAGTTATGCCGTGGCCGAATTAATGGACGCGGGTGCCGGTCAGATGGAGGCGAGTTTAGTAAAACTCTTTGCCTGTCGTGCCGCCGAATGGCTAAGCCGTGAAGCCATGCAGATTCACGGTGGCATGGGCTATGCGGAGGAGACTACCGTCAGTCGCCTGTTTGTCGATGCCAGAGTACTCTCCATCTTCGAGGGGGCAGAGGAAGTCCTCGCGATAAAAGTCATAGCACGAGAACTGATCGAAAGGGCGTAGAAATTCATGTATGTGCACAGGTCTACATGAGCAGGTGTCGGAGTATTTACAGCTCCGACCCCCGAGTGCAGCAGATGAACACTGAGAGGTTGTTGTAGTATTCACTGCTACACTGCCGACGAAACAGATGAAGAAGGAAGAATCCAGATAATGAGTTCCGACCAATTATTGCAAGACAAGGTAATCGTAGTCACCGGCGCCGGTCGTGGCATCGGTCGCGGCATCGCCATGATGGCGGCAGCCCATGGTGCCAAGGTGGTAGTCAATGATCTGGGTGGTGCCGAAGATGGTTCTGGCAAGGACAGCGGCCCCGCCGACGAAGTCGTTGCCGAGATCAAGACAGCCGGCGGCGAAGCCATAAGTTCCTGCGCCAGTGTTACTGACTTCGATGCCGCACATGAAATCGTTGCGACCGCCGTTGACTATTTCGGCCGCATCGATGCCGTCGTCAACAACGCCGGCAATCTACGCGACGCCATCTTCCACAAGATGACAGAAGAAGATTTCGATGCAGTCATCAACGTGCACCTCAAAGGCACCTTCAATGTGAGTCGTGCCGCCGCCACCCATTTTCGCGCCCAGACCAGTGGCTGCTTCGTTAACATGACGTCTACTTCCGGCCTGATCGGCAACTTCGGTCAGGCCAATTACGCTGCCGCAAAACTCGGTATCGTTGGCCTGTCCAAGTCCATGGCACTGGACATGGGCCGGTTCCGGGTTCGCTCCAATTGCATCGCACCCTTCGCCTGGAGTCGTCTGATCGGCACCATCCCCACCACCACCGACGAAGAGAAAGCCCGGGTCGCCAAGATCCAACAGATGACCCCGGAGAAGATCGCTCCCCTCGCCATCGCCCTCATGAGTGATGCTGCCAAAGACGTAAGTGGACAAATCTTCGGCGTACGCAACAATGAAATCTTTTTATTCAATCAATCACGACCCATACGCTTCGCCCACACCGCCGAAGGTTGGACACCAAACACAGTACTGGATCGGGTAATCCCCGCATTCAAGTCGGACTTCTTCCCCCTGGAAAGATCCGGAGACGTATTCACCTGGGATTCAATATAACAGTTAGCCAAATTTCCAGCCTACACAAAATTAAGGAGCAGGAAGCTGGCTCTCCTGGAAAAACCATCAGCAGCAGGGAGCTGCTGCTGAGCCTACAAGGATGTATTCACGGCGTGTTTTGGAAGGAGAGTCAGCTTCCTGATCCGAGAAAAGAATACAAAGCAAACAGTAAGAGAAACCAGGAATACCCTATGCCCTTCGATCCTGAAAAATTACTAAACCGAAAATTCAAAACCATCCGTCGCACCTACACCGAAAAAGACTGCATGTTATACGCGCTCGGTGTAGGCATGGGGATAGATCCCCTAGATGAAGAATGCCTGCGTTTCGTCTACGAAGATGATTTGAAAGTCTTGCCCAGTCAATCGGTGATGATGGCTCACCCCGGTTTCTGGGCGAAGGAGAAAGACACGGGCCTCGACTGGGTTAAGGTCTTACATGCCGGTCAGGAAATTATCATGCACCAGCCACTTCCAACTTCCGGCACGGTCGAAGCAACCACTCGAGTATCCGAAATTGCTGACAAGGGCAAGCGTATTGGCGCACTGATCGTCACCGATCGAGTCGTGCGCGACGTGGAGACTGGTGAAGATCTCTGTACGCTGGTCACGACAATCCTGGCCAGAGGCGATGGTGGTTTCGGCGGTGAGCGCAAGGCGACACCGAAGACAGATGTGGTGCCTAACACCGAAGCAGATGATGTTTTTGATCTGCCCACACTGCCGCAACAGGCGTTGCTGTATAGATTGTCAGGCGACTTTAATCCCTTACACGCCTCGCCCAGCATCGCGCGCAATGCCGGGTTCAAGGCCCCGATTCTGCATGGACTATGTACGCTTGGGGTGATGACCCATGCCTTGATGAAAACCTGTTGCGACTATCAGCCATCGAAATTCAAACGCATGCGCTTGCGTTTTTCAGCTCCGGTTTATCCTGGCGAAACCATTCGTACAGAGATCTGGCGCAATGGCAATGAGGTGGCCTTTCGCTGCAAGTCATTGGAACAGGACCGGATTGTTATAAGTAACGGCTACCTGTTGGTCGAGTAAAAAAATGGTGGGTGGTCTTTGCAAAAGCTGTTAAGTGGATTGCGTGTAGTCGAAGGAAGTGCATTCATTGCTGCACCGTCCGGTGGTATGACATTGGCGCAACTGGGCGCAGATGTGATTCGCTTCGATCAGATTGGCGGTGGCATCGACTACCGACGTTGGCCCATCACCGAAACCGGCAGGAGTCTTTACTGGCATAGCCTCAATAAGGGCAAGCGTTCCATCGCTGTCGATTTCAAAAAACCAGAAGGGCAGGAAATACTCTCCCAACTAATTACCGCACCAGGTGAAACCGCAGGCCTGTTCGTCAGCAATTTCCCAGCGCGGGGTTGGCTGGCAGACGAAAAATTGAGGGCTCGCCGCAGAGATTTGATCTATCTGAATCTTGCCGGTGATCGTCATGGCGGTAGCGCATTGGATTATACCGTCAATTGTAAAGTTGGCCTGCCTCTGCTTAGCGGTGCGGGCGATGAGCCGATTAACAACCCTTTCCCCGCCTGGGACGTAATAGCCGGCCAACATATCGCCCTGGGCTTGCTGACAGCCGAACGCCATCGCCGTCTTAGCGGAGAGGGGCAGTTTGTCAAATTGACGCTGGCAGACGTGGCCTTAGCGACGATGGGCCATCTGGGCTATCTGGCCGAAGCCGAAGTGAATGGTGAGGGACGACAAGCTGTAGGAAATCATATCTTTGGAACCTTTGGCCATGACTTCATCTGTCGTGATGGCGAGCGCGTTATGATAGTGGGTGTAAGCCCGAATCAGTGGCAAGCCATCATCGAGCTTACCCGGAGCAAAGAACAAATCGATCAATTGGCCAGCAGCCTGAACCTGAATTTCAAGAAAGAAGGCGATCGTTTCGAAGCCCGGGAGCAACTCAGGGAGCTGTTCAAACCCTGGTTCTTGCAACATGATTTTTCCCAGGTAAAAGAAGCGCTGGATGGGGCGGGTGTCTGTTGGGGACCCTATCAGAGTATTCAACAGTTAGTGGAAAACGATATCGACTGCTCTGAAGATAACCCTCTTTTTGATAAAGTTGAGCAGCCGGGCATCGGTAGTTATCTAATGCCCTCGAATCCGCTTGATTTCACTGGAGTCGAACGTGAGTCCGTTAGGCCGGCGCCGCTGCTTGGACAACACACCGATGAAATCCTGGCGGAGTCACTGGGACTGAGTAGCGCCGAGATTGGACAGTTGCACGATAATGGAATCGTGGCCGGTGCGGAAGACTCTCTGCCTAGCTTACCCAACCGCCAGCCAGGGGAATAATCTGCCCTACCATATGCTTGCACTTCTCACTGGCAAGGTAGGCGGCCAACTCTGCCGTCTCATCGGCGGCGCCAATTTTGTTTGTTGGCACATTTCGTTTTACGTGATCCAGAAATTTTTCATTGTCGAGAATGTTGTCGGGGTAATAGGTATTGTTGTTGATATAGTTCTGGGCGATGGCATTGACATGAACGTTGCTGCGCGCCATTTCTAGTCCAACAGCCTTGATGAATCCGTTTTGCGCTCCACGCGCGGCGCAGTAAGCGGCGTTGTTGGCGATGCCTCTTAGAGGTGCGGCACTGGTAACCGCGATGATCTTGCCGGATTTTCTCTCCAGCATCTGTGGCGCCACCGCACGTACGAGGTACATCAGAGGATGCACCAGCGCATCGAACAGTTTGTTCCAGTCCTCATTGTCGATATTCTGCACCGGACCAGTCATTGGTGGCTCCGCCAGATTGGCTATCAGGATATCTATATGATCGGTCTTCGCAATTAGATCGACTACTTCGGCTTCGGTGGTCATAGGAGAATCACCAGTAATAACTGTTATACCAAGGCTTTTAAATTTCTTCTGAATCGCCATGCCCATATAACGATCGACACAAGTTATCAGCACGGTTCTCTTCATGTGTAGTTCCTCATTTTCCAGACAACAGATGTGATCAGCGAATTTTAAATTAAACCTCGTTGGTACGAAATATTGTTTTGTCTACCAGAGAAAGGTCTTATTCAGCCCCTTCGTTCGTGTTCAATTCCAGCAAATGCCTTACAAATTTTTCCAGTGTTTCATAGGGCTGACACCCAACCACTATCAGATCGTTAGCGTAAAAAGTCGGCACACCGGTAACGCCTATCTCTCGCGAACGCTGCCAGTCCGCGTCTACCTGGTCCTTGAAATTGCGGTTCTCGACGACGTCTCTTGCGATTGCTGCATCGAGACCAGCCGACTCGGCGATCTTCACTAACTCGTCAATATCGGCGATGTTCACGTTGTCGACAAAGTAAGCCATATACAGCTTGTCGTGAATCACGGCACCACCTTTCTGGGTATCAGCCCACTTGCCCAATTCCTGGGCGAGACGGCTATTGTAGGTATGGGTGCGATCTCCGTAGGGCAATCCAGCTGCTTTCATCAAGCCCTGTAGCCGCTGCTTGATAGGCGTGATATCTCGTCCGGCAAAGAGCTCGGCCAGGGACTTGCCCTCCACCGGCGTCTCCGGATGCAGGGGAAAGTGAATCCAGCGAATATCCACCGGGTAATTGGCTTTGAGTTTTTCAATACTCACGGTACTGAGATAACACCAGGGTCAGACGTAGTCGGTGAAAACGTCAATTACTATATTTTTTGTCATACATTTCTATTAAATTCAGTAGGATACAATATCTATGGGTGCAGTCTCGCGCAGTTCCTCGGCAAAATCAATCGTCGATTCGGGGAGACTTGTGCAACTTGTGTGCAACCCCTGCCTGCCTCAATTTGACCCTCTTATTCAGCTCAGGAAAACTAATCTACGGCCACTCCCAAGTATTGCTATTTCGTATACATAGGGTATCCTGCGTGGCGGCTTTCATATCCCGAAGCATCGGAAAGCCAGCAATTACTTCTAAACATTAAAAGGAGGATTCCATGCGCAAATTTATCGCATTGACCGCCGTAGCGACTGCATTGCTCGTGTCTCAACTGGCTTCATACGCCCAGGATTCTGATGGAGCCTTGGCCATTATAGTACCGGGAGGAGGCACTTACAGCCGTGCTACTTCCCTCGATTCCGAAGCTGCTCAACAATTTTACGATCAGGGTCTGCGCATGGCCTGGGGCTTCTATTTCCCGGAGTCTATTGCCTCCTATCAGGAAGCATCGCGACTGGAGCCAGACAATCCAATGCCCTATTTTGGTCTCGCCCACGCCGCGGGTCCCAATCCGAATAGCCGTTATCAAGGCTTGCCGGATGACCCACAGGGCGCTGGACTCGCGGCGATCCGCAAGGCATTGGAGCTGATTAACAACGGCAGCCAGGTAGAGCGGGGAATGATCAATGGCTTGTTTGTGCTATACAACAAGGATGCGATTCCTGATAACAGAGAACGAGACTTTGCCTTCCTCGATGCCATGCGTAATTTGCACGCCAAGTTTCCGGATGATGCAGATATCGGCGCCATGTTTGCAGAATCCTACATGAACACCACGCAGTGGGACTACTGGGGGCTAGATGGTGCGGCCAAGGGCGGGACCGCCGAGGCCCAGGCCGCCCTGGAAGCGGCCATGCGTTCGGAACATGATCATCCCGGCGCTAACCATCTTTATATCCATCTAATGGAAGCCTCCGCACAGCCGGAACTGGCGATGCCGGCGGCGCAGAGATTGGAGGGTACCTTGCCTATTTCCGGTCATATGGTACATATGCCTGGTCACATCTACCTGCGGGTGGGCGAATACGAGAAGGCCATCGACATCAACGAGCGATCACAGATAGTCGACCTGCAGTTTGCCGAAATCTGGGGTGACACTAACTTCCCCTTGATTGGAACCTACCCCCTGTCCCATAAAATCCACGCGCCCCATGCCCTCGACTTCGTGCGCTATGCTAACTATCTGCAGGGAAACTACGGGGCTTCTGCGGAGGCCGCCAATCGCAATGCCGCCAATGTGGTCGCTGGCGGTAATCGGGGTCAGAAAACCTTGGCCCACGCCTGGATCGTTGACAAGATCTTTGGCAATTGGGACAAGATTCACGGCGATAATGCTGCCAACAGCCAATCCAGCACCCCTTACCTGAAGGGCATGTGGAGTTACGTGATGGGCAGCGCCCATGTAGCAAAAGGACATATGGGGGCTGCTGAAACAGAGCTGGCAAATATTCGTGCGCAGATGGCGGCCAATGGCGTCAATGACAACGGCGTCGGCCCAACCCCGGCCTCACACGTGCTGAATCTGGCCGCCCACGCCCTTAATGGTGAAATCGAGGAAGCCAGGGGCAATCTGGATGCCGCCATCGCTCATTACAACCTGGCTGTCGAATTACAGGACAATCTGAACTACACCGAGCCACCGGACTGGTCCCAGTCCATCCGCCTCTACCTGGGTTCAGTCTTGCTGGAAGCCGGACGTGCCGCCGATGCGGAAGTGGTTTACATGAAGGACCTGCAGTGGAATCAACAAAATGGCTGGACCACATTCGGCCTGTACCAGGCCTTGCAAGCCCAAGGCAAGACTCAGCAAGCCATAATCGTGGAGCGCCAGTTCCAGTCGTTTTGGCGCAATGCCGATACTGAGCTGGAGAGGTCGCACCTGTAATACTCAATGCGGTGTCGGGGAATCACTCCGACACCGCATTTCTCAGCGCCTCATGCTTAAAAGTCACATCAATCAGGCGTCAGAGCAACAATCCTTATAGCGCGCATTGCCCCTGTTTCTCTACTCGTACCGCAGCGCCATTGCCGGTCGCATTCGTGCGCTCTTCCATGACTGGGAGAGCACTGCCAGCACGGCAATCAGTACTGACAACAGCAAGCTCATAATAAATGGCAGGGCGCCAAACTCTGTGCGCGTGGCAAACATGCTGACGTAGGTATTAGCAATCAAGTAACCCACCGGCCAGGCAAATACATTGGCAATGAGAATTGGTTTGGCGAAATTCAGTAGCAACATGCGTAACAGCCTGCCACTGCTTGCGCCCATGACTTTTCTGATGCCAACTTCCTGGTGTCGGATATTGGTGATGAATGTGGCATTACCGAATAGCCCAATGCTGGCAATTAAAAATCCGAATACCGATAGTGTGCCGATGGCCGCACTGATTCCCAGGAATAGCTTGTAGGCTTGATAGAACAGATTGTCTACAAAATCACGCTTTAGTGTCATCTCCGGCATTAGCTGATTCCAGGTATCGTCAATATGTTGCAGCGAATCGTTAATATTATTCTTGGATATCTTGATGATCATGTTATTGGCATTGTCGGGCATTAGGTAGACAATATTTCCTTGCACGCCGAAGCTGCCAAAATCAACGAATTGATATTTTTGGGCGCCGATGGCACCGATGACTACTATCTCGATCGCCATCTCGTTCTCGATTGTTGGTGCGCCCATGTGCCTATAAAGAGTTGCTCCGATCGCCGCCCCAGCATTTTCATATCCAAATGCCTGTGCCAGATCATCGTCAATCAACACTGAGAATGGACCGCTGCTTGGTGACAGATCGGAGAAGTTAGGAAAACGGTCATTCGTGCGTTCTCGGGAAAAATTTCGGCCAGCAATAAAAGGCACGTCCATAGTTTCCGTAAATTCATAGCCGACATTAAAAATGGCCGCCTCGATTGTTACCGCGTTCAAGTCGGACGATTGAGACAGGCTAACGGATGACATGCTGATGTCCCAGGGTCGAATGGCTACTTGGGTGACGGAAAGAATGCCCGGGTATTGTTTCAATTGGGTGGCCAACAAATCGGGGTCTACAGAAAATGTACTGACAGGAGTATTCACAATAATTTTCGGATCCGCTACATCGCCATCGAGTTGCTGACTCATCGCCACGTTTTGCGCGAACATCACCATGGCCAGAATCATCAGGGTGCCAGAGATGAAAAACTGTACTGCCACCATCGTGGCGCGCAATCTACCCGAGTAGCTGCTGGAACCCTTGGGACGCAGCATGGAAATCAGCGGTACGGTGACCGTACGTAGCGCAGGGTACCCACCGGCGATTGCAACAATGACAACCACGACTACGGCAATCGAAACCCACAGGGATGGATCCAGCAACATGACAGGATCCACGCCAATCATGCTGGCGGATTGCAGGGTCGAGAGCGCAAGGAACATGACTGCGAGCACGATAAGCAAAGTAAAGCTCACGAACAGGAAGCTTTCATAGCAGTACTGTAAAATCAAAAGGCCACGTTTCGAGCCAAGAATCTTCTGCACGCCAATTTCCTGGCTCCTCAAAGAGAGCTGGGCAATGACCAGGTTAGAGTAGTTCAGACAACCGATCATGAGCACCAGGGTACCGGCGACAATGAGCACTTTGACGATACTGACACCGCCGGTGACAAATGAGAGGGTTGCCATCATCAGCTCGTTCACTGGAATCAGTTCGTAGGTCATAAACTCGGCTCTTTCCTCAGGGATATTCGATTTGACGAAGTCATCGAGTTGCCGATGGAAGGATTCCAGGTCGAAATCCATGTCCTCGGGTATTTCGATATAGACATAGTCCGATTGGTTGCCCCAATTGTCCACGGCGGGATTGAGTCCCGCATCAATTCTGCGTTGGCGCCACGCCTGCTCCTGAATATCCATGGGGACGAATAATTCAGAATTAAACAGAGGAATAGCTGAATTCAGGTGCGAAGGGAATTCCGAAGTTTTGGCAACGGCGGCGATAACGACGTCGGCTTGATTTGCTATCAACATACGCTCGCCGACAACATCGGTGCGGCCAAAAATTCTTCGGGCCGCTTCTTCTGTAATCATGACTGAATTTGGAGGAAGTGCTTCTCCAGCTTCTATGCCCGACAAGGTATCCAATGGGAAGATGTCGAAGAAACGATCTTCCACATAGCGGGTGGCGATAGTATGCGCTTCACCATCGATGGTGACATCTTGCGATAAGCCACCGCTACTGCCGCGGACGATGTTCGGCACATCAGGAAAGTAAGCTCGCAAATAACGCGCTGCGGGCTGATTAACAATAGGGAAGAAATCGGGAGTGCCGGTATCTCCTGTGTTGCGAATGACCAGGTTATATATTCTGTCAGCATTCGGGA
This sequence comes from Gammaproteobacteria bacterium, assembly GCA_002731775.1. Lineage (GTDB taxonomy): Bacteria > Pseudomonadota > Gammaproteobacteria > Pseudomonadales > Pseudohongiellaceae > UBA9145. The sequence goes on along the minus strand of PCCP01000120.1, from coordinate 28,095 downwards.
AATGCTGGTCGAAGTTGTCGCTATAGTTGGAAATCAGGGCAGCGCTAATAAAACAGATAAAGCCAAAACCAAGGCTGATAAAACTGATTAGCGTATGCAGTTTGAAGCGAAGCAGGGCTTTGACTGCCATCCTGTTAAAATGCACTAACATGGCCAACATGGGCACTCCCCTCATCCTTCTACGTGTTCGAAAGCCGAGTTGTCCGCTACTACTGAGAGTTTGGACTGGGCACCTGCTACTACCTGACCATCCAACATGCTAATAATGCGGTCAGCTCGCTCGCCGTGTTGCGGGGAATGGGTCACCATAAGAATCGTTGCGCCCCTTTGTTGTAACATCCTCAGCATGTTCATGATGTCTTCACCGTTCTTGGTGTCCAGATTACCCGTGGGCTCATCGGCGAGGATTAGTTTGGGATCGCCGACAACAGATCGTGCCACCGCGACCCGTTGTTGTTGACCACCGGATAGTTCCTGAGGCTTGTGTTTTGCACGGCTCTCCAGTCCCACCAGTTCCAGTGCTTCGTCGACTTTCGCACGGCGCTCTTTTCTGCCGACGCCCAGGTAAAGCAAAGGCAGATCGACATTCTCATGGACGCTGAGGTCGTCGATGAGATTGAAGTTCTGGAAGATGAAGCCGATGTTGCGCTTGCGCACATCCACCAGCTCGTTCTCGGAACGGCTGCCCACTTCTTCATCGTTAAACCAATACTCACCGCTGCTTGGGGAGTCGATCATGCCGACAATATTGAGCAGGGTAGACTTGCCACAACCCGATGGTCCCATCACGGCAACAAATTCGCCCTTGCCGATATGGATGTTTAGCCGATCCAGCGCCGTCGTTTCCATGTAGGCGGTACGGTAAATCTTGCTCAAATTCTTAAGTCTTATCACGCTTCAATCCTCAGTTATCAATTTTCCGGCAATCAGTCATATAATGAGACGGAGCAATTACGGCTATTGTTACAATGGCTAATGCTTAGATGCATAAGCAGCTGAAAATGGATGCATCTTTTGAAATTTGAATACTACCAGGTACTAATTGCCTGGAGACTACTACAGCGAGATATCCATGAAAATCAAAACCTTTGGCAGAATTTCAGGCAGATCAATTTTTTATTTCATTTTCACCTTAACCGGTTTGCCAATGCTCGAGGTGACGGCCCAGGAGCATTTTAATCCCAAGGGCATCAGAGCCAGCAACTTTACCTCGGCGCTGCACGCAGAATTGCGACAAAACCTGCCGTTTGAAGATGAGAGGGATTTCGAGGAATCGCGTCGCGGCTTCATCGCGGAGCCCCAGTCCCGTCAAATAGTAGCAGCTAATGGCAATATCGTATGGGATATGACGCGCTACGATTTTCTCCTGGATGGGGCTAATTACGACAGCATCCACCCCTCGCTGCAGCGCCAGGCTACCTTGAATATGAATTTCGGTCTCTATGAGGTGGTGCCGGGCTTTATTTACCAGGTGCGCGGATTCGATCTGGCGAACATGACGCTGGTGAAAGGCGAAACCGGGTGGATTCTGTTCGATGTATTGCTTACCAGTCAAACCTCTGCTGCGGCACTGGCACTGGCAAATGAGCAACTGGGTGAACTGCCGGTAAGAGCGGTGGTGTATTCCCATTCCCATGTCGATCATTTCGGCGGTGTGCGTGGCGTTATCACCGAAGCAGAAGTGCAGGCCGGCACCGTTCAGGTCATTGCGCCCACGGGTTTCATGGAAGAGGCAATTTCGGAAAATGTTTACGCCGGCAATGCGATGTCACGTCGGGCGGGACTTCAGTATGGTCGCGTGATTCCCTCCAGCCCCTTTGGCCAGGTGGACTCTGCTATCGGTAAAGGGCTTGCCGTCGGCACCACCGGGCTGATCGCGCCGACCCTGGTTATAGAAGACGACTTCGAAGAACACATTATCGATGGGGTTCGCATCATCTTCCAGAATACGCCCGGTACGGAGGCGCCGGCGGAGATGAATGCCTGGTTTCCGCAGCAGAAAGTTTTCTGGGCTGCGGAAAATATCACCGCGACTATCCACAACATCTATACGCTTCGAGGCGCACTAATTAGAGATGCCCTGGTATGGTCAAAGCAGATCAACGAGGCGCTATACCGTTATGGCGTACAGGCGGAAGTGATGGTTTCTTCCCACAACTGGCCACGCTGGGGTAACGAGCGTATTCAGGAAATCATGCGCGCGCAACGGGATGCTTATGCCAATCTGAACAATCAAGTGCTGAATCTGGCAAATCAGGGTGTCACTATCAACGAGATTCACAACGAATATGAAGTTCCACTAAGCCTGCAACAGCAATGGAACGTGCGCCAGTATCACGGCTCTGAATTTCATAACTCCCGCGCAGTGATTAATCGTTATCTTGGTTACTGGGATGGAAACCCGGCCACGCTGGCTCCGTTATCCCCAGCCGATTCGGCGCCTCTGTATGTGGAGATGATGGGTGGTGCCGATGCCATTCTCGACCGCGCACAGGCATTGCATGATGGGGGGCAGTATCGTCTTGCCATGGAGATCCTCAACAAACTGGTTTATGCCGAGCCGAATAACTCCGCTGGCAAAGATTTGTTGGCCGCCGTATTCGAACAATTGGGCTACCAGTACGAAAGTGCCAGCATGCGTAATGTGTTTCTTTCCTCCGCCCAGGAATTGCGAAATGGGGCACCGGTCATCGGTGCTCCCCGTGGTACCAGTCCCAGCTTCGCCCGCGCCATGACCACGGCGCAGTGGTGGGATGCGGTGGCAATCCGAGTCGATAGTGGCAAAGCTGATGCATTTAACTTCATTATCAATTTCATTACAGCCGACACCGGGCAGGGTTTCGTGATCGAAATGAGTGGCGGTACATTAACAAATATCGAAGGTTATGCTGCAGAAAATGCCGATGTAACAATCACGATGAATCGATCCGATCTGGAGACGGTCATCATGGGTGAGGCCACCTTGGTGAGCCAGCTACAGGCCGGCATTGGCAGCGTGGAGGGTAATCAGGGGGTGCTGTTGCAATTGGCGTCGGTACTGGTGGATTTCAGTCCGGGCTTCGAAGTCATGCCGGGAACGATTCGGCCCAGCAATTAGAATCAGACCCCGCAACGAGGAAAGAGAAACGGGAATTGAAGCTAGCGCTGCGCGGTGTTGACAGCCTGATTAAATTCCACCATCGACTCCCGCAAATTGGGGCAACCATAGGCGGAGAAACATTCTACGGTCACCGTTATCTGGTAGCCGCCGGCGTCCGCCGTAATTTTGTTCACCGTGACCCCCATGCCACTTTGGGAGATGATATTGCTGGTGGCCATGATGCGGGTGTCACTCTCGCTGCGAATCGCAAAATCCGAATTCTGCACCACCCATGCGCGGGCGGCGGTCCATTTAGGCTGGCAGTCCTGGTCGCTGGCACAGCTGGGGATCGTGCGTTCGTATTCATCCATCAGGGCCTGAGTGGCTGCAGATACGGCACAGGCGGAGATACTCAGGGCCGTAAATATCATCGCGATAAATTTTAGCGTTTTCATGGGGTGTAAACCTCTGGTGTGGCCTGGAGACTATGCATCGAGTGTAGGTCTGGCTATAGCTAATTGCAATGCAGACCGTGACGGTAAACGATGAAACGACCAAATACGCGGTAGTCGTCTTTGCTATGGTTTTAAACCAATCAAACAACATAAAAATACACCGACATAAAATGGCAGCCACTACCCAGCAGCACGAATACGTGGAAGATTGCATGGTTGAATCGAATTTTCTTGATACTGTACAGTACAGCACCCAGGGTATAGGCGACACCGCCAGCTACTAACCAGGCCAATCCTGCCCCGGGGAGTTTGTCGATCAAGGGCCCAAGGGCAAAAACAATTAGCCACCCCATGAACACGTACATCAGAGTCGATAGCAATTTGTATTTCCCAGCAAAGGAAAATTTCAGAATAATCCCGGTAAAGGCCATGCTCCAGGATGTGCCGAATATCATCCAGCCAGTCGGGCCATGCAGGGTGATCAAAGTGAATGGAGTGTAAGTCCCCGCGATCAGAATATAGATGCTGGCATGGTCGAGAATTCGAAACCTGCCACGCCGTGCTGGATTTTTGCTGCTGTGATACGCCGTGGAAGTAGCGTAGAGAATTATCAGGCTTAAGCCGAAGATGCCGAAGCTAATAGCAATCCTGGCATCGTCCACTGGGATGGTGCGGCTAATCAGCGCCACCACGGCGCCAATGCTCAGCACCAAACCGATGGCGTGGGACGTGATGTTAAGGCGTTCTTCGGCGGGAGAGTAGCGGGGTATCTCTGCGCTATTTCTCATTTAGCTATTCAAATATGTTGCGGGCGAGTGAGCCTGACAAAACACAGCACCACCGCTACGGCGGCAAGGAATGAAAGCGCTGTTACCAGCCCCGGCGACAAACCCAGATCCAGTGACTGGAATCCCAGCGCCGTTACACAGGCGAGGCCGACGGACATCAAGGCCTCTCCCGCGATCACCCCGGAGGAGAACAGCACACCCCGATGCAATACACGATCGTGCTCAGCCGCCGGTGTGCCCTTGGAATAATAGTGCGCAATCAAGCCGCCGATAAGGATCGGAGTCGCCAGGCCGAATGGCAGGTACATGCCTACGGCGATGGGCATTAAATGCGCCCGGAAATTGCTTTCCCGCAGACGCAAGTAGCGGTCGATGCCGAGGATTATCAGGCCGACGATGGCACCCACGCCTATGAGATCCCAGGGCAATGTCCCCTGCCCAGAAAATCCACGCGCCAGTGATGCAAACAGACTGGCCTGGGGAGCGGACAACTCGCGACCGCCAATGCCTCCGGCAATATTGTTATGCAACAGATTCAACACCGGCGACATGATAAAGGCAGCAACGAAGACGCCTGCTATTTGCATCATCTGTTGTCTGAACGGCGCTGCGCCCACCAGGGAGCCGGTCTTCAAGTCATTGCAGACATCACCGGCGGTAGCGGCAACACAGCAGACAATGGCGGCAATACCAAGCGTAGCCACCATCGCTTCCATGCCGGAATAGTTAAACAACCACAATAGTCCGCCTGCAACCAGGACGGCGGTGATTGTCATTCCTGACACCGGGCTGTTGGAATTACCCACCAACCCAACGATGTAACTCGCCACTGCGGTGAAGAAGAACCCCATGATTACCATGACTACCGTAGAAAGCAGGGTAATGCCAATCCCGCCAGTGAATCGATAATTGACCATTGCCAGTACCACGATGCAGGCCATACCCAGACCGATAATGGCCGAGGTCGGTATGTCTCTTTCGATATCGAGTTCCAGTAATCTACCGCTGCGCAGGTTGTTGCCCAGTTCCTTGACTGCTGCAATCAGCCCAAGCCTGACCGAGTAAAGCGAACTAAAACCGCCCACTACCATAGCGCCAACGCCCACATAGCGAATTTTTGTACTCCATAATTCATAGGCACCATCGAGGGCAACGGGGAACTGCTCGGCCCCACCGAGCAGAGGAATACCGATGAGCCAGGAAATCGCCCCACCAATAAAAATCAGGACGGCAACATTGAGTCGAACGATAAAGCCGATGGCAATCAACATCGGTGAGAGATCGCCGCCGAAGTAAAAAATTCGTGAGCCGACTGCCGCTGCCGCCTCCAGGGTGCCGGTAATCGCACCAAACAGCTTCGCCGAGAGCGCAACCGCACCGCCCAGCAGGCCGCCCAAAAGCAGGTTGCGGCCCGCGCCTGTATTCCCCTGTTCTTGTCCGGCTTGCAGTACGGCGGCACAGGCGACGCCCTCCGGATAGGCCAGTTCATCATTATTCAGAATAAACACCTTACGCATGGGGATCATGAAGAGGATGCCCAGCAGGCCACCGGTGAGAGCGATGATAGTCACCGACCAGAAATCGAAGGAATCCCAGAAGCCGATAAGAATCATCGCCGGCATGGTGAAGATGATGCCCGCAGCGAGGGACTCTCCTGCGGACGCGCAGGTTTGCACCTGGTTTGCTTCCAGTATACTGGAGTCCTTGAACAGCATTTTAAATAACAACATGGCCATGACTGCGGCCGGGATAGAGGCCGACACCGTCATTCCAGCCCTGAGTCCCACGTAGACATTAGCGGCGCCCATGACGACTGCGAGCAAGAGACCGAGTATCACCACCCTGACGGTCAATTCCTTACGGGGGCCCACGTTTGCTTGTGCTGTATCAATGGCGTCGGTGATGGCTTATCCAGCTCTCAAGGGTAATGGCAGAAACCACTATACAGAATCCTGGGGGTCAGGTCTGCATCTGCACAGTGACGGGGCCAGGCTATAGTCACAGAAGGAAAACCTGGCTTAAGATCTGGTTTTGCAGCGGTGTTATAGCCGCGGTATTGACCCCCGATTCATCACCAACGCTCCATATATCACCGCCATAAACAAATGCGAGGTGAGACTTGCTTAAGGCGGGTTGGCGAAGGATCAGGGTTCGGAACCAATTCTTGAACTCAATCGCTATAACTCACACCCATACCCGCGCGCACATCATTATTCACACCATAGGGAGCGATGGGATAGCGTAAACCGTTGCGGGATAGATGCTCCAGGCCATCGATGACCTTCGGTAGAAATTCAGGCGGTAACGCCATCAACAGCTCATCTTCCATTACCCCACCGTAGCGGCGTTCCGCAAAACAGGGAATGGAAAGACTAGGCTCGCCGGTACTCAGAGCTCGGCCCCAGGAATCGGCACAAGATGATTCGCCGACGCAGGACCACTCGAGTTTCTTGTAACCCGTCCACTGCAGCCCGTTGATGAACAGAATCATCTGCGCCGGTGTCGCATAGATCAGAACGATGTCAGGCGGATTCAGGCGGCCACTGCCAAGAGGACTGACGGCCATGGCCTGGTATCTACCGAAGGGCACCACATCCATGGCCTGCTGGTGATTGCTGGCGTCTTCGGCTTCAGAATACCAAAGTCCCTGCATGCGTTTACCAGACAGCCACTCGTCGCTGCGAGGATGCAAGCCAATCACGGTGCCACATTGAGCGCCAACTAAATCTTCCATGGTGATGCCAACAGTCCAGCCATTACGTGCGGCCATGCCGACAATCTGATCGGTTGTGTGTATGGCATCGGGTCTGCGAATTCTGGTGATGGCTTCCATCTCGTCAATGCTTGCAAATAGCTTCATGCCGATGGGCGTGGTGCGCAGCCGCAGTAAGCGGTTCAGTGCAGCAACAATCTCCTTAAAATCGAAATTACTCTGGTCCGAGCTGATCAGATTGCCCAAGGGAACCTCCAAAGGAGTTGCGGAATAATGAGTGAGCCGACCTATTATATAGGGTTCACGGGCGGATTATTTTCCAGAATTCAATACTGGTAAGCTTTCCAGTATCGCCTTCGATATTTGAGCGGATCTGCCAATATATTCTTACGCGCCGCGGTGACTTCTTCGACGCTCAAATATTCGAAACCGGGGGGCAATGTATCGGCATTAAACTCTTCCAGCACCCAGTTTATTACTGCAGTTAATTCAGCATCGTTAATAGGCGCCTGGGTCGCACCCGGTATGCGCACGAGATACTCACGCATCTGTGGCACCGATAGCATTCTACCCAGTTCTTGATGCAAGGTCGGTACATTGGGTGGCTTGCCTTCGCCGCCGGGGCGATGGCAACCGCTACAGTAAAGCAGGAAATTGATGCGTGGACTGGCGGCTGAAACCAGGTTGCTGGCGGTCAATAATAGCACCAAGATCGGTACTAACAGGTAGCGCTTGAGGTGTCGGTAATGCTGTCGGAGTAATACGCCGACACCGGTCACTGCTGCATCCCAATTCATTCGTCCGTTGTGCCCAGTACCAGGGACACAGTGCAGTGATAGCTGGTGTTCTCGGTGCCGAAACACCACAGCACGGTGCTGCTATTACTATTAAAATACACTGGCTTGTCACCGACGGTGTTGTGGCAGCTGCAACGGGAACAAACCGACTTACCGCAGCAATCGTTATAGGACATCAGGTAGTTGCGGTTATCGGTGGGATTGCGACAGGTACCCACCCAGGTAATTGGGGAAGGTTCGGCGCCAGGCGGACAGGAAGTATAAGAACCACCGCAGCAAGAACATAGGGTTCCGCTCATCGCACAGTAACGCCAGTATTCACAGCTCTGGGGGTCGCCCACTTCCTCTATTGAGCTTTGGGCGAAGGATCGCGCCACCGGCAATAAGGGAAATGCCGCCGCACCGGCGATTATCATACCCAGCCGTGAGAGGAAATGTCGGCGCGACAGCTTGCGCGCCAACGCCAGGCTGGTCTTGCGCGCATTCTCATCGATCCAGCAGTAGCCGCGGTCTATTATGCGTTCGATATTCATGATGTTTCTTCCATTGCTGAAGCCTCGAATTCTGAATTGGCTGTGTCTGCGTGTAGATTGTTGACGTATTCCTGCACGGTGGTAATGCCGGTATCCATCGACTCGATCAGGCTCTCCATGTGTTCCCGGGTGTTCACCAGGCCCTTGCCCTTGAGCGTGCCGTCACTATCAATCAGTACCGCAAACGGCAGTTTACTTACTTCAAAGGTCCGGCCCAGTGCCTCGGACAGCACATAGGGGTAGTCATCCAGCCCCAGGTCCCGGGCATAGGATTTGTGTTTTTCAAGCTCATCGCCATCGCTGGCGAAGATTAGTTGCATACGATTTTTCTCAGAGTTCACCAGAGCCTTTGCGGTAGGCACCAGGGATTTACAAACCGGACAAGTGGGAGAGATAAACAGAATGAAAGAAGCGAGGCCGGATTCATTGCTGCCACCAATGAGCAGCGGCTTACCCGCTATGGAGCTAAGCGCAAGTTCGGTAGTAAGTTCACCGACCTTGGGCCCAGATGTAGGCATCAAGGCACCTGCCGGTGCTACCCGTTCGAAGAGGATACCGATTTGTCGCATCAGGGCAAATACCAACAACGCCAGTACGACAACAACTATCCACAGGACGATATTGGAAATGATCAGGGCATCAACCATTGGAGTTTCTCCCGGGCGAATTTAACCAGGCGCCGATGACATTGCGGTTTGCCAGCAACTGGTTGAAGGCGCAATATACCAATACCAATGCCAAACTCGCCGCTAAAAGATTCAGAAAATCCATAAAAATCAAATCACGTGAAGAGAGGGGAACAGTAGCCAGCAGTGCGACGATTGTTAACACAAAGTTGCGCAACACTAACGCCAGAGACAGTTGCTGAATACCGCCACTGCTCGAACCACTCTGGGCAGACTCCGACATTGAATAAAATCCGCAGCCACAGTCTATATAGGAACGACCACGCAGCAGGTTTATTGCGATCGCCATCGCGTAAGTGAACAGAAGCATGGCGCTTAATAGTGGCACAAAACTAATTGGTATAAGCAGCAGGGCAATAAAAGCCCAGGCCAGCCCCAGCATCAATTCGAACAGCGGAATCACATTGACTACCAGGCCGAGCATCCCCGGTGGACAAATTTTGTACGCTTCCAGAACGCCGCGAAACTGGAGCTTGTTATTGAACTTATGCGCAGCCGCGAAGATAAACAGCAACGCAAAGCCAACTGAAATAATGCGCAGAATGAGTGGATCCAGCATCGGCTAGAAATCCTCGAACATCGAGGCCCCCGGTGTCTGAATCTTGCGCTCATGGACAAAGGTCAGCGCGTCGTAGACATGGGTGCCACCATCCTCGTCGGCGACGATCAACTTGGGCTCATCTTCCTGGGTTACCATCAAGCTAGTCACCGGAGTTTCCATTTCCAGACGATATATGCGGCGTTGGCTGCGTACATCAAATACCCAAATCTCTGTGCCTGCGTCATGATGAGTGTGCTCCCCACCTTCGTGCATGGCCACATAGAGAAGACCTAACTGCCGGTGCGCGCTAATAAACTCGGTAGTACTACCGGGACGCCAGCCCTCTTCATCTTCCGGCAGCAAGCTCCAGCCCTCACCGATATTAATGTTGGCACCAGATGTGCTTACCTCAAATATAGTGCCTGCGTGGGTTACCAGAAACCAGCCATCGGCGGACCGCGTGGCGCGATCAAACACCGCATCATCTGTTACATTAAAGAACATCTCGCTGCGTACCCGATTTTGTTCGAAGCCGCTGAGGTCGAGTTGAATCAACTGCAGAGTGCCATCGCCACACACCTGCAGAAAGTCACTCTGTGCTACCGGCATGATTACGGCGCAGCCCGGGGTTGAGATTTCATAGATAAAGACACGATCTTGGACGTCTACAATAGAAACCGAGTGGCCAGGATTCATATTATGTACCGCCAGATGACGCCCGTTATTCATCAAGCCCAGGTGACTACGCACCGAAAGTCGTGCCATATGATTGGGGATGACGACCTCGGCCACTGGGCTGAGATTATCAAAATCATAGATAGCCACGATGTCCGTACGTTCGCCATGGACGCCGCGGGAAAGGTAAGACTCGGCGGCGTAAAACTCCCGTCGCGGACTCCACATGGTGACGGCAGGGGTCCGGCGAGAGAGGGACAACATTCCCTGCATCTCACCGCTGTTGGCATCGAAGATATAGCCGCCATCACGCGTCTTGGAGACAAACCAGTTGGTTCCGGGCTCGGGCATGGTTTCAGTGGAGATTTCTTCGGCTGTGATCTGGGCGGAAGCCAGTGGCATGTAGAGCGTAACGCCCAATACCACACACATCATCAGGGGGGTGTGAAAGTGCATTATTGTTCTCCTCGGACCCAATGATCCTTGGTATCTCTTTTTCAAGACATTAGCAATAAATTGGCCATAGTAAAAGCCATTTGAAGCAGTGCCGGGCTAATGTTGATACTATTAATTTATCATAAACCTGTTTCCTGGATTTCCAGCTTGATGGTATCGGAATGTTCGAGACATCATATCTACTGACCACCCTGTTATTCAACTCTATCGGCCTGGGGTATTTTCTTTACGGCAAGAAGCAGAAACACAAGATTGTTTACTACTCTGGAATCGGATTGGTGGTATTTCCCTATGTCGTTACAAGCAACCCCGGCATGATCGTCACCGGTCTGGTGTTAATTGCTGTTCCAAAAATATTCAAATACCTGGGCTGGGATTAAGAGCTAAACCATGAATAACCTGATTGCCGACTCAGAATCCAGCATTAGACTCGCCATATTTTTAGGAATGTTCCTGCTCCTCGCCGTCGCCGAAGTTTTGTTCCCGCGACGAAAACCTGTTTACTCGAAACCCAAAAGATGGCTGAGCAATCTCACCATCAGTGCTCTCAACACCCTGGTGGTTAGAATTAGCTTCCCCATAGCAGGCGTGGCGGCGGCATTGCTGGCACAGGATCGGCAGTGGGGCTTGTTGAATCAGTTACCGATAGCAGCCTGGCTGAACATCATCATGTTTTTGTTGCTGTTTGATCTCGCCATTTATTGGCAGCACCGGTTGTTCCATGTCGTGCCATGGCTATGGCGGTTTCATCGCATGCACCACACGGATGTGGATTACGATCTCACTACCGGTAACCGATTTCATCCGGTCTCGATCCTGATATCAGCCGCCATCAAGATCGCACTGGTAATTGGTTTGGGCGCATCCGCTGCCGCAATTCTGATTGCAGAAGTGCTCCTAAATGTCACTGCCATGTTTAATCACAGCAACCTTAAATTGCCCGAGGGCGTGGATCGCATCCTGCGAATAATTCTGGTGACGCCGGACATGCATCGAATTCATCATTCCACCGACAGCATCGAGCACAATGCTAATTTCGGTTTCAACTTCCCCTGGTGGGATAGGATTTTTGGCAGCTATATCGATCAGCCGAAGGCCACACATGACACCATTGATATTGGTATTGCTGGATTCCAGGACCAGGAGTCTATCGATATCTTCCCCTTGCTAATACAGCCGTTTAAAAACCCCGCGACGTGAGCTTGCAGAAGAGGAGGATGGGAATTGGATAATTGCTCAGAGACTCCCTAGATCACTCGTGAGAACTGTTGTTGTTTTGCCGAATAATTCTGATATTGCCCGCATCTCCGGTAAACAGATAGCCGACTGTGGCGATTGCAGCCAGGAAAATCAAGGAGAAGGTCAGGAGGTAGCGAGGCCAGTTCCTGCTTGCATGGAGGGGCAAGGAACTGTCCCATAAGAACAGAACACAAAGCAATCTGCGTGCAGGGGCCTCAGGGTCTTGCCGCAGTTCCCACAATCATAAAAAAACTGGCAAAACTCCGTGGGCATTGTCTCCGTCTGTTGATATCCGCAATGGGGACACTTAATCGTGGATTCCAATTTTAGGGAGCCTCTGATTCAGACACAATTTCCCCTGCTGTTTATTCGCCAGATAAGCAATTATCGACGCTCCAAAATTCCCGAGTTACATGAGCCTAAGCTGCACGACTTCGCAAGGCCAGGCAGCTAAGATGATGCTGTTACTGCACCACCGCAGAAAATTATGTATCCTGTAGTTACTACAGAAGCAAGCGCTAGATGCTTGGAGGGACCGGCATGAAAACCCAAGCCATTGGCGAGCTATCCAGGAAAACCGGGGTACACATCGAAACTATCCGTTATTACGAGCGGGAAGGTATCTTGCCGACGCCAATGCGCAGCGCTGCGGGCCGCAGAATATACAGTGACAAGGACGTTCGACGACTAAATTTCATCCATAAGTGTCGGGGTCTTGGTTTCTCCCTGAAGGAAATTAATAGCTTGCTCAGCCTGGTAGATTCTGGTGAATTCACCTGTAAGGAAGTGCATGAACTGACGATCCACCATGCCGGGCAAATCACTGAGAAAATTTTTAATTTAAAGAAGATGGAAGGGGTGTTGCAGGAAATGGCGGCCCAATGTAATCAGGGCAATGTGCCGAAATGTCCCATTATCGACAGTTTGTTTGATGCCTGATTGCTAATTTCCCCCCCTAACGGTGGCTGCTTAGCAAATCATTCAGGACCTGGTTCAGTTCCGGTGGAGAAACCAGACCGACTGATCGATAAATCTCGGTGCCATCGCTGTCGAGCACAAGCAGTGTGGGCATTCCCACGATGTTGTAATAGAGAGGGGCCAGGGTATACAGATCCGTATCGACTTTGAGGCTTACTAATTTTTCCAGGGTATTGGCGACTGCAGAATCGAGCAGGGTATTTTCCTCCAGCACCTTACAGGCCAGACACCACTCGGCATAGAAATCGAGAAACACCAGCTTGCCCTCGGTTTTTGCCGTAGCAAGCGCTGCTGCAACGGGTTCCGGTGCCGCTGCTCCAGCCTCGGCAATGGCAGACTCGGTATCCTCCCTCGCACTGAGACGCGGCCCATAACCCAATTCACGGATAGCGGCGTACATTTCCTCGAGACTTACGAGGGTGGGGTCATAGTCGAGGGTAAAGGCATCCCTATCGAGAAACACCTCAATATCTTCATCTACTCCGGCGAGCTCTGACAGAGCCGCAACCACACTATCTGGTCAGCTTAGTCAGGTTACGCCGCCGCGGCTTTTCATCATGCCCTCGACGAACAGGGTCACCTTCGATAACTCGGCTTCTGCAGCCGCAGTCTGTGAGGCCAGTAGCGGTGCCATCAAAAGAGGCAGGACGAATAGCAGTTTTAAAATCGGCTTGGTCATATAGTTTTTGTTCAGGTCCCGGATTGATCTCGACAGATGCTGCTTAGCTACCAATACATATGCCGAGTTGCCGAGATTAACATCTGTACCCGCTACAGAAGCAAGGTTTTTTCAGATTATTGTATTAATCTATCTCTAATATGATCTTGCCGCGGGTGCGCCGAGTCTGGCTTTGCTCATGAGCCAGCGGAGCTTCATGCAGCGGAAAGCGATGGCTCACGATGGGTTGAATCGAGCCGATTTCGATTAAATCGCCAATTTTGTCTAGTTGCTCCGCATTCGGCTGCACCAGGGTGGAGGTGACGCGGATGTTGCGCTGTGGATTCCTGCCTTCACGCGTCAATCCTACGATAGACACGAGGATGCCTCCTTCCTTAAGTATCGCCATGGACCGAAGCTGGGTTTCGCCACCGATGGAATCGAGCACGACGTCTACTTCTGTAGCGAAGTCCTCGAATCGCTGTGTGCGATAGTCCACCGGCACATCGACTCCGAGCTCCCGCAGGAAGTCATGGTTGTAATCCGAGGCGGTAGCGATCACGGTTGCACCCCGCCATTTCGCCAGTTGAATGGCGATGGAACCGACGCCGCCGGCACCGGCGTGGATGAGAACCGTCTGACCCGGCTGTAAATCTGCGATCTCGAAGAGAGTCTGCCACGCCGTTAGCGCCACCAGAGGAATTGAGGCCGCTTCCGCATGAGTCGCCCCGGAGGGTTTCTGTGCGGCTTCATCTTCTTTCACTATCGTGTACTCGGCGTAGGCCCCGCCGCGCCGAAGGCTGAGCATGGCGAACACCTCATCACCAACATCAAATTCGGTGACTCCAGGCCCGATCGCAGTCACCACGCCGCTGACATCGAAGCCAGGTACATAGGGCAGCATCGCGCCAGACAGGCCGCTGGCGCCTCCGGACCGAATCCCCGTGTCCACGGGATTGACTGCCGCAGCCCGCACGCGAACCAGCAGCTCCCCTACGCCCGGGTCAGGGCGTGGGATTTCCCGAATCTGCAGTACCTCAGGGCCTCCGAACTCCTGCAACTGGATTGCCTGCATCGTTGTACCTTGTTGTGCAAACAAACACACGGGTATAGTGAAGCTTAATAGAAGCAGCAAAACTCTCATGCCTTAAAATCCTCCAAAGTCAGTGATCACAATAAGCAAAATCAGCGAAAAATGATTGTGCTTTAAAACCCGGGCAATTGGAATTTTTGCTCTAAGCCAGGCTTATCATTTTCTGAATCGACTACTCACTGCTCAGGCTCACATAGCGGAAACATCTGGCAGGAGTTCGAGGAACAGTAAGCTTAATTCGAGCTCCCACTGATCATCAATTCAACGGGTTGACGTATCACAGTTTTCCTCTTCTTCGCGGCAGTTCTGGCAGGATCATTCAGATAGATTTCATGGTAGTAACCATTGGGTTTCAAATTATTTGCTGGCAGATATTCTTTATACAATTTTTCGCAGATTGAGCCGATTTCCACGTAGTCACCCACATGCATAATCTGCACGCTCTTGCCTTCGTGAAGATTTTGGAGACGAAGTGTCTTCGGGGCTAGGCCGCGCTTGTTTTCAACTTCGACGACGGCATCAGTAAAGGCTTCCTGAGTTATCCAATCGATGAAAACTGTCATCGCTCGCCATCTCCATTTGTCTTTGTTGCCTGAAATAAAATCCTCTTCGCTGTCTGCCCAGTGTAAGAATTCCAGTGGAGGGTAGGCAAAAGTTTTGCCCATGCGTTCCTGTACCAAGGGCTTGAGCACATGAACTAAATAGTAGAGCCACTTTACGGCGTCAGCGCAATCGTCACTCTGCGGATTTCCCTTACCATCAATAACAGCAAATCTGATTTCAGGTACATCTATCAATGTGAATTGATTTTCAGGAGGTGAATACAATTCTCGCAGACGTTCATGGAATATTTCTACGTTCATTACTGTTCTCTGTTTCATCAATTATCCGCAGGCTTGGGCTGCATATATGCCAGTGTTTTAGCAATCTATTTTGCCTCGGTTTTAGGCTGAGCAATGGAAAACTCAAACATGGTATCGATATAGTCGGGCACGGGTTGATGTTCGAAATGGGTGTCCTTAATTCGCGTCAGCTCTGTTGCCGCGGTTTCACCGCGTGCTTGTAAGCTTTCCGAAGCTTGAGACTCTCAGGCCGCTACCATAAAGCTGGCCTGGGTTTCGGCTACCAATTCATTGGTATCGGTTCTGATCATGCTGCCCTGCATGACGATGAGTCTACCGCGTTGTTTTATGCAGCGACCTTCCAGTGCCACGGTAATGCCGGTGGGCAGGCTGTCTCGGTAACGGATATCACATTTAGCCGTGAAGGCGCGAATACCTTTGAGAAAAATCCAGTTCGCCATCACATCATCCAACACACTGAAAATGATGCCACCGTGAGTAACCCCGTTGTAACCGCAGTGGTGGGCGGCAGGGGTGAATTCGGATCGACAAAGTTCATTTTCTATGCGAAACACCAGTTTCAGGCCCCTGCTGTTGCCGCGACCGCAAACGAAGCAGTTGTTCCCATCTGCTTGCAGCTCATTCATATGCGGTCTTTTTCTGCATAGATTATCGAGGTCGCGCCGGTTTTTCGAAGTCTCATACCTTTGATCCAAATACCTTCATCATAGTGAGCATTACCACAAAGAGCAGCGTTATAGCGATGGGTAAAATATAGGGTGTTTCATAGGCACCGGCGAGGCCATAGGCAAAAAGTGCTACCGCACCCGTTACCCCGGCATAGGCGCCCTGGGTGGTGACATGATCCAGGTGGGCACACTCGGCGCCCACCGAGGCCAGCACCGTGGTATCCGAGATAGGCGAGACATGGTCGCCGAACAAGCCACCGCTCAATACCGCCGCAACAGTCAGATACATCGATGCGCCGAGCTCGAAACCCACCGGTACTGCGATTGACATCAGAATTGCAAATGTACCGTAGGATGAACCTGTGGACAGGGAAATTATCGCCCCGAGGGCAAAAACAATCATGGGAAAGTACATTGGCGCGACTGTTCCGCCGATGATGGAGGCTAGATAGTCAGCCGTATGAATATCCGTCGTCACCGAACTCAGGGACCAGGCCAGCACTAGCACAATCGAAATATAAACCAGTGACTCGGCACCGGTGATAAAAATCCCCAGAGATTTCGTGTAGGACACCGATTGGTGACGGCGCATCATTTCCATGCAGGTAAAGGAAGCAGAGAGATAAGCGATCAACAGTGTCGATCTGATATGAACACCGGATATGCCTTCGTGGCTCGCATGCCAGCTAATGAGCCCACCAACCATTAGCAGCATCACGCCCAGGGGGTAGAGGAAGATACCGATTCGAGATGATGTGGAATCGTCTTCTGTACTGGTAGAGGCAACAATTTTTCCCCCCTGGTTTTTCTCGACCTCCTTCTGGTGACGCTGTTGCGCATACTTCATAGGGCCATATTCGCTTCGAGTAAAGATGACAATGGGCACCGTGGCCAGTGCCAGGAATGCATAAAACTGGTAGGGAATAACAGCGATCAACACGCTAAAAGCATTTTCGTCCAGCCCGATTTCTGCATAGGACTTATCGATAAGAGACATGATGTAAGCGCCCCAACCGATAAAGGGAATTAAAATACTAATGGGGGATGAAGTGGTATCAAGAATATAGGCAAGTTTCTCCCTACAGAGTTTGAATTCATCAAATACCGACCGGTACAGGGGACCAACAATCAGGCTATTGCCCGAGTCTGTAAAAAATATACCCAGCCCCGAAAGCCACACTAACAATTGCGCCTTGGCTCGGCTGGTAACCACGGTAGTCATCTTGCGTGCAAATGCGCTGGCGCCTCCGGATACTTCAAGCAGCTTAACGAATCCACCGATGATAAATATAACCAGGATTACCTGTATCTGTGTGCCATTGGCAACTTCACTCAGAACCTGATTTTCGATGGCATCGAGGATGGCGGCAAAGGGATTGAAATCGGAAATTATCAGAGAGCCGCTGAGGATTCCGCAAACCAAGGCAAACAGGACGTTCTTGCTGTAGAGTGCGACGGCGATGGTTAGCAGCGGGGGAACGATTGATAGAATGCCGTAATCATCCATGTGTTTCTGCTTCCGTATTTCTATTCTTCATCTTGAGCATGTTTAGGCTGTGATGTCATTTACGTAGGACTTTAAGTGTACAGATAAGGCACTCGATTGTATCAGAACCGTTGCGGGCCATAGGGCGAAACGTCCATAACAGGTTTTCTACCGGCGACGAGATCGGCAACGACGAAACCCGATATAGCGCCCAGAGTCATACCAAGATGCTGATGCCCGAATGCATAGAGCACTCCTGTGCTGCTGCTTGAAAAGCCCAGCACCGGCAATGAATCGGGCAGGGAGGGGCGGAAGCCCATCCACACCGATTCCTCCCGGGCATCGATACCAGGCAACATGCGTTTTGCCACGGGCAACAGGCTACGCACTCGGGCATAGTCGGGAGCGGCGCTGAGGCCGCCAAATTCAACCTGGCTGGTCAGGCGTAATCCGTCTTCCATGGGAGACAGCACAAAGGAGGACTCGCCGTTCATTACCGGACCGTTCAGCAGGGACTGCGTCGATGCCGGTAACATCAGATGATATCCCCGTTCTGTATCCAGAGGCACATCATCGCCCAGCTGCCGTGCCAGCGAGCGGGACCATGCGCCTGCGGCAATAACGACCTTGTCTGCAATCAGGATACCCGCGGGTCCGGTGAGGCTAATATTCCCACTATTCAACTGGATACGCTCTACACCAAATTGGCTATAGGTGCCGCCACGACTGAGCAACAGATCTACCATGCCTTGCACCAGGCGGTTGGGATTAAGGATTCTTAAGCAATCTCTCTGATAGATTCCAAATTTGTATATCGCGGCAAGATTTGGCTCAAGGTCGTGAACCTGCGCCGCGGACAGCACTTCGTATTTTGTGCCTATTTGATCCATGAGATGTCGGGCCCTGGCAGTACCGGCATAGGTTTGTTCCGATTCGTAGACTTTAAGCCAGCCGCTTTCCTCGAGCAGAGAAGGCAGTGTCGACTCGCCAATCAAGCGATGCCAGCTCGTCACGGCATACTGGGACAAGGCATGCAGATGAGTCGCGTTTTCGGTGGCGGCGCGGTAGCGGCCCTGCCAGACAAAGCGTATGAGCCAGGGCAGTATCTTGTGAAAGTAGGTGGGCCGTATGGAAAGTGGTGGAAGCGGCTGACCGAGCATGCGCAACACCTCGAAAAGCATTCCCGGCATCGCCGTCGGCACGCAGGAAGCGTTCACTATTACCCCGGCATTGCCGGAAGACGCGCCCGCGCAAGGAGCCTCCCGATCGATCAACACCACATCATAACCATCCGCCTGTAGCGCCAGTGCGCACGCCGCACCGATGACGCCAGCACCTATGATGATTATTTTGTCTGGCAAGGGATTGGCGCTTTCAATGCAGCAGGGCTAACAATTGGATCTGGCTTGTGCTTCGTATCATGAATCACAGACCCAGTTTATCAGCCCATCGATGCCAGCCAAGAACAGTTGGCATGAACCAGGGGTTACCGTTATAAAGTAGATGGGTTGCAAATTGCAAATCATCGAATGCCGTCTTGCCGGCATCTGCTCCAAGTATTTTATGACCCAGCTTGGTGCCGAAATAACTCGCCCTCGCGACGCCCGAACCACAGTATCCCATGGCGTAAAATATGCCATCCATGGAACCGCCCGTGAGCTGGCCGAGGTGCGGCACATGATCGAAGGTGTATGCCACCAACCCGGACCAGACATGACTTATGGAAACCTGCGCCAGCTCCGGATAGACCTGCACCATAGATGCCCTAAGCTCGCGCGTATTTGCCTCGGGATTGTCTTTCAGGTTCGCTGCCCGGCCGCCGAACAGAATCCGGGTGCCATCGGGGGAGGGACGATAATAGGCGACCAGCCGACGGCTATCTCCATATAGACGACCCTGGGGCATCAGGTGCTTGATCAGCTCCGGGGCCAGCGGCTGTGTGGCAATCATTGCGCTGCGTATGGGCAGTACTCGCCGGCGCAACCGTGGTGTGATCTTGCCGGTATAGCCGTTGGTGCAGACAGCGATCTGACTGGCAACGATGTCTCCCCTCGCCGTGTGCAGCTTGTAATCTGATCCCTTCTTTTCGAGACTGACAACCGCCGTATCCGGGAAAATACTGACACCGGCTTCTCGCGCCCGCAGCACCAGCCCGTCATGATATTTTGCCGGGTGCAAGCCGCCGTCTTGCTGGTAAACCACACCACCGTGGAACAGGGATGAACCGGTTTCCCGTGTCTGCTCAGCTTTAGCAATCATTTCACCTTGAACTCCGATCGCCCGTTGCAGGATTTCTAGCTCTCTGGCCATGGCATCGAAATGTTGAAGCTTGAGCGCGCCCCGGAAACGACCGACGCGGGAGAACTCGGCGTCAATTTTCTCGACCCGGAGGAACTCTTCGATGAAATCGACAAAGTTAATGCTCTCTTTGAGGATGGCGTTGCTGCGCTCGGCGCCGAATTTTTTCTTCAGCCCGGCAACACCTAACTTGTGAAAGCTGGGACCCACCATGCCGCCATTAAGCGTGCTGGCACCGCAACCCAGCGCACCTGCTTCGAATACGGCAACTGTGACACCCGCTCGTGCCAGCACAAGTGCGGCACACAGGCCTGAATAACCGGCACCAATAACGGCGACATCGACCGATTGAGCTAAGGTAGGCGCTTCCAGATGCAGTCTGGGTGCTTGCTCCCACCAATAGGGGGATGCGCTAGTGGGCACGCGCAAATTCTCTATAGAGTATAGCTACCGTTATTGTTCTCACGCGGATTCCTGATTGCGTCAAGAGCCTCTCACATGTTTCAAGCAAATGGTAGGCGATAATGGAGCGGGCGACGAGGTTCGAACTCGCGACAACTAGCTTGGGAAGCTAGGACTCTACCAACTGAGCTACACCCGCACGTGACCTAAATTGTAGTAATTTTATTGTGCTTTAAAACCAGATCAATTGGAATTCCTGCCCTGACCTTTCTGCCGCTGGTTTTCCTGATTGCTACTCTTATCGAGTAAATCAGTACGCGATCCCGCCCATGGAGTGAAACTTGGTTTCGTAGAAGTCGGCGATGCCCTCCTGGCCTCCCTCCGAACCAATACCCGACTGTTTCCAGCCGCCAAAGGGTGCGACCGCCGTGGAAAATACGCCGGAATTGGAACAGACGATGCCATACTCGAGGTTTTCCGCCACCCTCATCACTCGCCCGACATCCCGGCTAAAAAAGTATGCCGCCAAACCAAATTCCGTGTCATTGGCCCGTGCAACAACTTCTTCTTCGGTTTCAAAAGTTTGTACGGCTGCAATCGGTCCAAATATTTCCTCATTGGCAAGACGCATGTCCTGGGAGATATTGGTTAACAGGGTTGGCTCATAGAAGCATTGCCCCAGTTCATGGCGCTTGCCACCCATTAGAACCTTCGCGCCTTTGTCCATGGCATCGGCCATCAGCTCATCCATTTTTTCCACGGCCTTGCTGTTTATCAGCGGTCCCAGGGTGGCGCCGTCGGCAAAACCGTCCGCCACCTTCAGTGCCGCAATCGCTTCACCCAGGCCTGTGGTAAATTCTGCCGCTATAGAAGATTGCACGTAGATGCGATTAGTGCAGACGCAGGTCTGACCGCAGTTGCGAAACTTGGTGGCGACACAGTGAGTGATCGCTTCGCTAATGTCGGCATCGTCAAATACAATATAGGGCGCGTTACCGCCAAGCTCTAATGAGATTTTCTTAACCGTGGTGGCGCACTGTGCCATCAGGACTCTGCCCACTGCGGTGGAACCGGTAAAGCTAAACTTATCGATGTCCGGATGCTGGGTTAAGACCTTGCCAATCGCCGAGCTGTCGCTGCCGACGATTACGTTGAGCACTCCGGCGGGAATGCCGGCACGGTCGGCCAGTTCGCACAGGGCGAGCGCCGACAGCGGTGTGCTCGGGTCGGGCTTGATTACCACGGTGCAACCCGAGGCAATGGCGGGCCCGGCTTTTCGAGCAATCATCGCGCTGGGAAAATTCCAGGGTGTAATACAAGCCACTACTCCCACCGCCTGTTTGTAGGTTTGCAGGCGGCGGTCATTGGCGATAGTGGGAATGGTAGCGCCTTTAACCCGCTTGCATTCCTCCGCGTAGTATTCGATAAAAGACGCACCGTACTTGATTTCGCCTATGGCCTCCGCCAGAGGTTTTCCCTGCTCGGCGGTCATCAAGCTGCCGAGGTCATCGGCGTTAGCCATGATCAGATCGTACCAGCGGCGGATTAAGGTAGAGCGCTGCTGTGCTGGCATTCTGCTCCAGGTTTTGAACGCTTTGGCGGCGGCTTCCACGGCGGCAGTGGCATCATCCGTATCACCATCGGTGACCTTGGCGATCACCTCGCCATTGGCCGGGTTATGCACCAGGACATGACCGACCCCTCCCGACACCCATTGTCCATCGATGTAGTTCTCGGTTCTAAACAGGGCGGAATCCTGCAAATTCAACATAGTCTGCGCTCTTTGTCTGCCGAGTCGGTTTATAACACCGACGCCAGGCAGGATCTGCTAAGGGTTAACATCCAAATACAATGCCATGATAACCCCGCGCTAGGCCAGACCGTCAATTAGGAGGAACAGTACCGCACAAAATGGGGTGTAGGTAAGGGGGGATTGAGGCAGTAGCAAACTCACCCCGGTCCTGCCGGTTTATTGTTCAGGTCCTTGATTACGGCCTGAATAGCTGATGAATACAGGGGTTTACAACTAAATGCACATCTTAGTTTACGTTTACGTAAACTAGAACTATAATAGATCCATGAGCGAAACCTACACCATCTCCGAACTGGCCCGGGAATTCGCCATTACCACCCGCACCATCCGTTATTACGAAGATGAAACACTCCTCTCGCCCCGGCGGAAGGGCCAGCAGCGTATTTATGCCGAGAAAGATCGGGTCCTGCTCAAGTTGATACTCAGGGGCAAGAGACTGGGGTTTTCGCTGAATGAATCGAAGGCAATACTGTCGCTCTACGAACCCGGAGGCAGTAACCGGCATCAACTGCAGACCATGCTGGATCTGCTAAGGAAAAAGCAGGCGAGCCTGCGTCTCCGTTTCGAAGATATAGAAATGATGCAGAGCTATCTGCTGGAAGCCGAGGAAAGGATTTCCAGTGCACTTGCGGATGACCTCGGGAATCAAGCCCCCAATTCCAATAACCAGAATTAATCGGGACCAAGCCCGATCAGGAATGCTTAGCTAATGAATACACAGTACAACAGCCTGAATTTCAATCTTCCAGAGAACATCAATATTCTGCGCCAGCAGGTACAAAGCTTCGCCAGCGCTGAAATTGCGCCGCTTGCAGCCGGAATTGACCGGGATAACGAGTTTCCCCAGGATCTATGGCGCAAGCTGGGTTCCCTGGGATTGCTCGGTGTCACCGTCGAAGAAGTCCACGGCGGTGCCGATATGGGCTACCTGGCCCATGTGATCTGCATGGAAGAGATCAGCCGCGCATCTGCCTCAGTCGGATTGAGTTACGGTGCTCACTCCAATCTCTGCGTCAATCAAATACGCCTTAATGGTTCTGAACCACAGAAGCAAAAGTATCTGCCAAAACTGTTAAGTGGTGAACACGTTGGCGCCCTCGCCATGTCCGAGCCAGGCGCGGGGTCGGATGTTGTCAGCATGGCCCTGAAGGCGGAGAACAGAGGCGACCACTATCTGTTAAACGGCAACAAGATGTGGATCACCAACGGTTCGGAAGCCAATACGCTGGTGGTTTACGGAAAAACCGATCCTGGTAAAAACGCCCAGGGCATTTCCGCCTTTATTATCGAAGAAGGTATGTCGGGTTTTAGCAAGGCGCAGAAACTGGATAAGTTGGGCATGCGCGGCTCCAATACCTGCGAGCTAATATTTGAAAATTGCGAAGTTCCAGTTGCCAATTTACTGGGCCAGGAAGATCACGGCGTCAAGGTGCTGATGAGCGGACTCAATTTTGAACGGGTGGTTCTCTGCGGCGGTCCTATTGGTATCATGCAGGCCTGCATGGACAACGTCATGCCCTATGTCCACGAGCGCAAACAATTCGGCCAGGCTATCGGTGAGTTTCAATTAATCCAGGGCAAGCTGGCAGATATGTATACCACCTTGAGTGCCTGCCGCGGCTATCTGTATGCAATCGCACAATCCTGTGATCGTGGCGAAAGCACTCGCAAGGATTCGGCTGGTGTCATTCTTTACTGCTCGGAGCGAGCCACCCAGATGACGCTGGATGCGATTCAAATCCTCGGCGGCAATGGCTATACCAATGATTTCCCAGTGGCCAGATTGCTACGAGACGCCAAGCTGTATGAGATTGGGGCCGGAACTTCTGAGATTCGCAGGATGTTGATTGGCCGGGAGTTGTTTCGGGAATCTTCCTGAACCGACCAGAGGAAATAAGAGTGACTATTCTGGATTCAAAAATACGCAAGACATCGGATTCCTATCTGGAAAATGCCCGGTCTCTGTCTGCTTCAGTCGAGGCTTTAAGATCCCTGGTTCTGAAGATTCAACAGGGTGGCCCTGAAAAGTCGAGGAAGAAACATTCCTCGCAAGGGAAGCTGTTGGTCAGGGAAAGAATAGACCTGTTGCTGGATTCCGGTTCGCCCTTCTTAGAGCTTTCACAATTGGCCGCGCATGGCGTCTATGCTGATGAAGTGCCGGCGGCGAGTATCGTCTGCGGTATCGGTGTGATAGAAGGCACCGAATGTATGATAGTGGCCAACGACGCCACGGTGAAAGGCGGCACCTACTATCCGCTGACGGTAAAGAAACATCTGCGGGCGCAGGCAATAGCGGAGGAAAATCTATTGCCGTGTATCTATCTGGTGGACTCCGGTGGCGCCAATCTCACTTTTCAGGATGAAGTGTTTCCCGACAAGGAACACTTTGGGCGTATTTTTTATAACCAGGCCAATATGTCCGCCAAGAGTATCGCCCAGATAGCAGTTGTGATGGGAAGCTGTACTGCCGGTGGCGCCTATGTGCCGGCCATGGCCGACGAGGCAATCATTGTTAAAGAACAAGGCACGATCTTTCTGGCCGGGCCACCGCTGCTGAAGGCGGCAACCGGTGAAGAAGTCAGCGCCGAGGAGCTGGGCGGTGCGGAAGTGCACACTCGCATCAGCGGCGTAGCCGATCACTACGCACAAGATGACGCCCATGCCTTGCAGTTGGCCCGATCGGCGATCAAGCGTCTGAATCGACCGGACAAACCGGCCGTGCCCAGAGTGGATGCCATGCCACCACGCTACGATGCCAGCGAACTGTATGGCATCGTACCTTCAGAGCTCAATAAGCAGTACGACGTTCATGAAGTAATCGCCCGCCTGGTGGATGGTTCTGACTTCGATGAATTCAAAACCAATTTTGGCGAGACGTTGGTCTGTGGTTTCGCGAGAATTGACGGTTATGCCATTGGTATTGTGGCGAATAATGGAATCCTGTTTTCAGAGGCCGCGCAGAAGGGCGCGCACTTTATCGAATTGTGTTGCGCCAGAAAAATGCCCCTGCTGTTTTTACAGAACATAAGTGGCTTCATGGTGGGCAAGAAATACGAAGCGGAAGGTATAGCCAAACATGGGGCTAAATTAGTCACCGCAGTTTCCTGCGCCAGGGTGCCAAAATTGACCGTGGTCATCGGCGGTAGTTTTGGGGCAGGAAACTACGGCATGTGCGGCAGAGCCTACGATCCGAATTTTTTGTGGATGTGGCCCAATGCCAGAATTTCTGTGATGGGTGGAGCTCAGGCCGCCAATGTCCTGGCCACGGTGAAAAAAACGCAATTGGAAAAACTTGGCAAGGCATGGACCGAAAACGAGGAGCTTCAATTCAAGGCGCCGATTCTGGAGAAATACGAACGACAGGGCCATCCCTGGTATGCCAGCGCCAGACTCTGGGATGATGGCATCATCGATCCTGTAGATACCCGTAAGGTCTTGTCGCTGGCACTCTCCGCCTGCTTTAACGCGCCAATTGAGGAGACTCGATTTGGTGTCTTCCGTATGTGACTATGCCTCAAAAGGAAAAATCCATGCGCCTGGACACGTCAGTAAATCCATTATTTGGCAAACTATTGATCGCGAATCGTGGCGAGATAGCATGCCGGGTAATTAGAACGGCAAACCGTTTGGGTATATCAACTGTTGCTATTTACGCTGAGGCGGATGCCCATGCCCTGCATGTGCGGCTGGCCGATGAAGCCGTGTTTATCGGGGCGTCAAAAGCAACAGAAAGTTATTTGGATATTGACAAGGTCATAAGTGCGGCTATATCCACAAACTGTAACGCTATCCATCCGGGATACGGCTTCCTCTCGGAAAATCCTGAGTTTGTAAGACAATGCGAGAGCAATAAAATTATCCTGGTGGGACCTTCGGCAGATTCCATTGAAAAGATGGGGATTAAAGATACGGCAAAGACTATCGCCAGGGATTGCAAGATTCCGGTTCTCAGCGGCTATGAGGGTGACAATCAGGCTAAGGAATTTTTATTACAACAGGCCGAACTGATTGGTTTTCCGGTAATGATCAAGGCAGTGGCCGGCGGTGGCGGTAAGGGTCTAAAAATTGCCGAAGACAGAGATAGCTTCTGCCTGCAATTGGAATCGGCCAGGCGGGAAGCTGGCGCCAGTTTCGGCAATGATAAAATGCTGCTGGAAAAATATCTCGAGAGCCCAAGGCATATCGAAATTCAGGTCTTCGCCGACAGACACGGCAATGTGGTGTCTCTGTTTGAGAGAGATTGCTCGATTCAACGGCGTCACCAGAAAATTCTGGAAGAAGCTCCGGCAACCAATTTCTCGGCCCGGCTCAGGGCGGAGATGGGAGCGGCAGCCTGTAAGCTGGCCGAGACTATTGCTTATGAAGGCGCAGGAACCGTGGAATTTCTGGTGGATACCCAGGGCCAGTATTTCTTCCTTGAAATGAACACGCGGCTGCAGGTGGAGCACGGTATCACCGAAGCTATAACCGGGCTGGACCTGGTGGAATGGCAACTGCTGGTAGCGGCAGGGGCCGAACTGCCGCTTAAACAGGAAGAGATAGCAATGCAGGGGCATGCCATCGAGGCGCGCCTCTGTGCGGAGGATCCGGCTGGAGATTTTTTACCCTCCACCGGAGCCATCGAATACATGAAGCTGCCGCAAGCGGCTTTCGGCGTGAGATTCGACATGGGCTATGACCTGGGTGACAGCGTGTCATCCTACTATGACTCCCTGTTGGGCAAACTCATCGTCTGGGGCTCAGACCGGCAGGCGGCAGTACGCAGAATTTCCGAGACACTGGGGTCAACTCTAGTCGCCGGAATCGATAGTAATATAAATTATTTGCAGCGCCTGGTAAGCAGTGCCCCCTACCAACAAGCTGAAATCAACACCGCTTTCATTTCCAATTTTGTAGATGATGTGCGGGGATCCGCAGTTGAGACTATGCATTGGGCCGTCGCTGCCGTGTCCAGGGCAATGCGGGAGCAAGGATCGGGCCACCGTGATGGCTGGCGCCTCAATGGCGCGAATCGAATACGCATTGGCTTAAATCACAAAGGATCTAGCCAACAGCTGTACTTAACTGAGGCCGTCAAGGAGGTCCATGGTCAAAGCTGGAATGTTAGGGTTGGCGCGGAAACCTGCCTGGTAGAGGCGGATGAAGCCAAACCAGACAGGTTTACAGTAGTCGACGATGACAACAAGATCAGAAAATTTTTTGTGCCTGGATCACATAGCGGGCAGACACAAGAAGCAGACGACCGAATCATATGTTTCGAAGGCAACAAGCCTTTCATTTTTCAATCGATCAATCGGATCAGCGATTACGCGACTACATTGATCGGCGCGTCGGCCTCCTCCGACCTGGCTGCCCCTTATTCTGCACCAATGAATGGCACGGTTGCTGCAATCCTGGTCGCTGTGAATGATGAAGTTGATGCCGGCACTATCTTAATGGTGGTGGAAGCAATGAAAATGGAATTTCCAATAATGAGTCAGCACAAAGGCAGTGTAAGGGAATTCTTTTTTGCCGAGGGAGACAATGTGGAGCAGGGGAATACCCTTCTCGATCTGGAAGCTACTTAATCAGAGGCTCTCTGGGAACTCGCCGTAATTATTGGCCGAGTAAACTTGGATAAGTACTTAATCTTATGAAGCTTGTGCATAAGAGAATTGAAAACGGGCGGCCGCCATATCGTCGGCGATGATATTGGTCGCCAGGTTCTTTCTTTTTGAAGCCGTAAATATATCTGCGAGAGTATTGGCGATATTCTCGACATGGTTTTTCACATCTGCAGCCGGCTTGCCGTGGTCAAGATAAAACAGGTCGATCAGACCTCCCGCATTAATGACATAATCCGGCGCATCAAGGACACCACCGAATTGCCGCTGG
>PCCP01000119.1 GCA_002731775.1 Gammaproteobacteria bacterium | reverse complement strand
TTGGCATCCAGGCACTGGAACAATTGGCTGCAACGTTCTAGCGGTCCGTTGGTCAGAAGTAATTGTCGTGATTATCCGACCCATCGATAGACCGGTCATAACTTAAAATTAATTTTGGAAGCTAAATGAAATCCGCAGTTGCAAAAGTGCTGGTGGTGGCATGTCTTGGCACCATATCAAATCCATCGCTTGCCGCAGAGGCAGAACTGGAACATGCAGAGGCGGCTGTAGAAGAAATTGTTGTCACTTCCACGCTACATAGATCCAGGGCGGACACCGCGCTGCCGGTGAACATACTAGCTGGAGAAGAATTACGGGAGAAAGTGGCAGCGACCCTAGGAGAAACGCTGCAAGATCAGGTCGGTGTCAGCATCGGCTCCTTCGGGCCTGGCGTCGGCGCGGTTGTGATCAGGGGGCAGGGCGGGAATCGGGTACAGGTCTTGCAAGGTGGGGTGGGCAATATCGATGCTTCATCTATCAGTGCAGACCACGCCAATAGTCTCGAGCCCGCGCTTGCTGAGCGCATCGAAGTGCTACGGGGCCCGGCTACATTATTATACGGTAACGGTGCCATCGGTGGCGTGGTGAATGTCATCGACAATCGGATTCCTACCCGGCTACCCGAGGCACTCGGGGGCTTCATAGAGACCCGCAATAACAGCGCATCGGATCAACAGGTGAGCGTGTTCAAACTCGAGTCTGGCGCCGGACAATTCGCCTGGCACCTGGACGCCGTTTACCGTGAAAGCAATGACGTGGAGGTGAATGGCTACGCCATAAATCCTGATACGGTGAATTTTGAGGACGAAGGGGATTTCGCAGGACTCATCGCCAGCAAGGGCAAAATACCCGGTTCAAACACACGATCCCACGCTGGTAGCATAGGCGGCTCCTGGATTCTAGATGGAGGATATGTCGGCGTATCCTATAACCGCCTGGAGAATGAGTATGGTATTCCAGGCCGTGCCGCCGAGCTGCACGAAGCAGCAGGTGGCACCCGTATCCTCATGCGACAGGATCGGACAGATATTGAGTTGCAGTTACCGCTGGCTGGCATCTTGAAGGAAGTGCATGGTCGCGTCAGCCAAGTTGACTACCAGCATGTCGAAGTTGAACCCGAAGGTGAAATCGGCACCCTGTTCGAACAGGAAGGAGTAGAGGGCCGCTTCACTTTCCATCTGGGCCTCAACGACAATCACGAAGGTGTTTTCGGCCTGCATTTCAGTCATCGTAATTTTTCAGCCCTGGGCGAAGAGGCATTCATGCCTCGCACCGACATAGATTCCCTGGCGCTCTTTACTGTGCATAGCCTCGATGTGGATACCACGACATTTGAGTTCGGACTCAGAGCAGAACGGCGGTCCCTGGCACAGATCGATGGCAGTTGTGACGATTCAAGCACCAGTTTCAGTGGCAGTGCTTCCTCGATCTGGCGCTTTCGCGAGGATATGAACCTGTTGCTTTCCTATGCCTACTCCCAGCGCTCGGCGACAGTGGAAGAGCTCTACTCCAATATCGATACGGGTTGCAATGCCCTGGCGTTAGATGAGTTGATACTACATGTGGCGACGCGGCGTTTCGAGATCGGCGACCCCCGCGCAGAACGGGAAGCCTCAAACAACGTGGAAATCGGCCTGCGCAAGCACCTGGGAAATGTGACCGGAGAACTCAATATTTTCTACAATGAAATCAGCGATTACCTGTTCCTCTTCGATACCGGGATTTTTAGAGATGGCATAGAAATATCAAGCTATGCACAGGAAGATGCCATGTTTCAGGGTGTCGAAGCGCAGCTGGGTTTTCCAATTTTTCGCAATGGAGAACACCTGTCGGAGCTTTCAGTGTTTGCAGATTACGTGTCCGCAAAATTTGATAGCAGCGGCAACGTGCCGCGCATCCCACCGCTTCGTTTCGGCGCTGAACTGCGCCACTCGCATCTGCACTGGCAGGCAAGACTACGTCTGACCCAGGTGCAAGATCAATCCAGTACGGCAAGCAAAGAAAGCAAAACCGAAGGCCATACCTTGCTTAATATTTACCTGGACTATCATGTGACATTCGGCGACAGGACCGGCATATTATTCCTGAAGGGAAGTAATTTGTTGGATGAGTCCATCAGATGGCACACATCGTTATTAAAAGATGTGGCGCCGGCACCGGGTCGCGCCATCGAGATAGGCTTGAGGTTTGAGTTTTAGCTGTCCGCCTCGGACGTTGGAGTAAAATCACCGGTGAAGCGGACAAGACCATCGTCGACGAAGAATATGGTGACTTTTTCCTGGCCGCGGATGCCGCCACCGGGCTGGTAATTGTAGACATAGTCCCAGCGATCCTGGTGATAAGGATCTCTTACCAGGGGTGTACCCATGACAAAGATGACCTGTCGTTTGGTCATGCCGGGGCGAAGTTGATCGATCATCTCCTGGGTGATGATATTGCCCTGGGGAATGCCTATTTTGTAGACTCCTGGAAATTCCAGGGCGCCCAGACCGCCGCATGCGCTCAGTGCAAACGCGATAATCATCAATAAACTTTTTTTGCCGAGAGTTTGCATCTGCATCTCATCGCTACTAATTATTCCCGTGACTACCCGCTCGCCTTGCAGGCACAATCTCCAACTATCCTTTCCTAGCCCGCGGCGAGGAGGCATAATACCCTACAAAATGCAGCAGGAAAACTGTCAGCCCGCCACCTGGCTCCAGCCTTGGACAGATATCAGGGGCAGATCAGCAATTCCTGTGCGTGAATTACCGATGCTCAACTCCCTGCACAGCTTGAGAAGCGACTATGAACACAGAAAATAAGGAGCTGCGTGATGCAGGTCTG
Organism: Gammaproteobacteria bacterium; assembly: GCA_002731775.1. Taxonomy (GTDB): domain Bacteria; phylum Pseudomonadota; class Gammaproteobacteria; order Pseudomonadales; family Pseudohongiellaceae; genus UBA9145. The sequence continues at coordinate 15,957 of PCCP01000119.1, read as the reverse complement.
AAAGTGACCTTACCCAGAGTAAAGATTCTGCAAATACTCGAAAGTTCCGCGACCAAGCACCTCAGTGCGGAAGATGTGTATAAGGCTTTGATCATGGCCGATGAAGATGTGGGGCTGGCGACCGTGTACAGGGTGCTTACCCAGTTTGAGTCAGCAGGCCTGGTGATGCGACATCATTTCGAAGGCGGACATTCGGTATTTGAGATGACGGCGGTGGATCACCACGATCATATCGTCTGTAACCACTGTGGCGTGGTGGAGGAGTTTTTCGATGAAGTCATCGAGAATCAGCAGGAAAAGATCGCCGCGAAACACGGCTTTAAGATTACCGATCACAGCATGTACCTTTACGGCATCTGCAAGAACTGCCAGCAGGAATTGGACTGAGTCGACCCAGGCTGTCACTAATTGCTTGCGAGCATTTGCTCTGCGTGGGCAAGGGATTCCACGCTAACTTCTTCGCCGCCAAGCATGCGGGCGACTTCCCTGATTTTCGCTGCATCCGTCAATTCTTCAATTTTTGTAACCGTGGAGTTGGCGCTATTGATCTTAGTGACGAATAAGTGCTGATGGCCCTGGCCCGCCACTTGTGCCTGATGCGTTACACATAATATTTGCGTGGAGCTGCCCAGTTGACGCAATAGTTCGCCGACGGTGCGGGTGACGCCCCCTCCGATGCCCACATCCACCTCATCGAATACCAGACTCGGGGTCTGCGAGGTCTGTGCCGTTATCACCTGGATGGCCAGGCTGATTCTCGACAGCTCGCCCCCGGATGCGATTTTGATCAGGGGCTTCGCATCCTGCCCGGGGTTAGTACTGACAAGAAACTCGACGGTCTCCAGCCCATGAATCACTGGGTCATCTGAAGTGACTGGGCGCAGTGTCACTTCCAGTGAGGCATGGGGCATGCCTAGCAACTCCAGCTGGGTGTTGATCTGCCGCGCCAGTTTTGTCGCGCCGTCGCGGCGGAGTTCGCTTATCCTGGATGCTATCTTTTTGTAACTGGCGCGGTATTCCTGGTTATTGGCTCTGAGTTTTTCCAGTTCTTCATCGCTGTTCTGCAGGCGGCCCAATTGTTGACGCAGAGACGCCACGACTTCGGGAAGCTCATTGGCATGGACTTTGTGCTTGCGGGCGATTGCATGCAGGACGCTTAGCCTGGCATTGACCTGCTCCAGCCGCTGCGGATCCGCATCGAAGTCGTCGCGGAAGTCACGCAGTTCCGATATCGCCTCCTGTAATTGAATCTCTGCGGTTTCCATGAGGCTAACGATACTATCTGTACGCGGCTGTTTTTCGGGTAGCTCTTTCAATACCGCCAGGGCTTGATTGAGCAGAGAATTCACGTTGTGGTCTTCGTTTTCAAGGCATAGGTTCAGCGCGTGAGCGACCGCGGCAATGGTTTCGTCTGCGTGATTCAGGGTCTTGAATTCACCAACGAGCTCGGTCGCCTCATTTTCTCCGATCTCCAGTTCATCGAGTTCGTCCAACTGGTAGGAGAGCAATTGGGACTGGGCGGAGTCTTCCTCCGATTGAGAACTGAGCTCCTGAATAAGCTGGAAATTTGTCTGCCATCGCTTCCAGTTATCACGCAGATCAGACCTTAACTCCGATTTGACGCAATATTCATCCAGTAAATATTGATGGCTGCTGCGCCGCAGTAATGACTGGTGCTCATGTTGGCTGTGGATATTGATCAACATCTCGCCGAGAGACTTCAGATTGCCCATGGTGACAGGGGAACCATTGATGTAGCCCCGGGATCTGCCATCTTCATTGACGACCCGGCGTAACAGGCAGCTGCCAGATGGATCCTCGGCCTCAAGATCGTGCTCGCTTAGCCAGTTCCTGGCCGCAAGGATGTTGGCGGTGCTGAATTCGGCGCTTATCTCCGCCTTGCGCGCACCGCTGCGAATAATTGTTCTGTCCGCCCTATCGCCCAGAGTCAGACCCAGGGCGCCAACAATGACGGATTTCCCCGCCCCAGTCTCCCCGGTGATCACCGACATGCCGGGATTGAATTCAATTTCCAGAGAGTCGACGGTAGCGTAATTTTGAATAGCGAGTTGCAGTAGCATGATTACAAAGTATATTGGATCGTATTGCATAAATGCACAAATATTGAGGCAAAAAAGCAGTGGGATTAGTTCATCCGAATATTGTCTCGCGACAGCACGGTGCGGTACCACAGAAATCCTGCAGAAATTAGCCGGAAAGCGCTTGAAAGCCTGGTTCCAGACCCCATATAGGCGACATTAAGCAACATCTGCGGTTTCAATGTGATTTCTCGTGGAACCGGCGAATTGAAGAATCAATCCCATTGAGGAAGGTATGAGCAAGCACAGGGCAGACAAAGAAGAAAACAAATCGACAGAGACGGAAACCGAAGCTACCGAAGATTCTGAGGAATTACTCGGGGCCGATGATTCGATACCACCAGATTTAGGATTTGGCGAGATGACATCGGAGCAGGCCGTCGAAAAGCTGGAGCAATTCGAACTCGCCACCCAGAACGCGAAAGATGATTTGCTACGGGTGCAGGCAGAAATGCAGAACTTGCGCCGTCGTACCCAACAGGATGTGGAAAAAGCCCATAAGTACGGTCAGGAAAAGTTTGCCATTGAACTGCTTGGGGTTATGGATAACCTGGAACGGGCGCTGGCCGCCGCCGGTGCAAATGGCGAAGCGGATGCGGGCGAAAGCGCTGTCAATGATGACGAAAAAATCAAGGCGATCTATGAAGGTGTGGAGCTGACCCTGAAGAGTTTCGCTGAATGCTTCAGCCAGTTCAACATCGAGGTCGTTGAGCCCCACGGCGAGCCCTTCGATCCGGAATTACATCAGGCGATGTCGATTCAGGAGAATGCCGAAGTGGAGCCGAAATCGGTGATTGCGGTAATGCAGAAAGGCTACACCCTCCATGGTCGGGTTATCAGGCCAGCGATGGTGATAGTTTCGAAGGCGCCGGCAGAGAGTATCGACCACGATTCCTGAGTAAATCATTGAAATTACTCAGTAAAATCTGGAATTGCGGCGCGGTAAAGGCCCCATAATCGGGTCACAACCGGGCAGAAATGGAGTAAGCCATTATTTTGCAGGAATTAGCGGCCTGATCCTTGAATTCAGCCGGATCGGGCCAATATTGGGAAGCAGAGCCAGAAAACGATAGCGCTAAGATAATGATCAGATACGGATCGGAGATTTAGAAAATGGGTAAGATTATTGGTATTGACCTGGGAACCACCAATTCATGTGTCGCTGTTATGGACGCCGGTGAGGCCAAGGTCATCGAAAATTCAGAAGGGGATCGGACTACCCCATCCATCGTCGCTTACAGCAGTGAAGGAGAAACCCTGGTAGGCCAGTCGGCCAAACGTCAGGCAGTAACTAATCCGAGCAACACCCTGTTTGCCATCAAGCGCCTTATCGGTCGCAAATTCGACGATGCTGTAGTGCAGAAGGACATCAAGATGGTGCCCTACAATATTGTCAAAGCCGACAATGGTGACGCCTGGGTAGAGGTCAATGGCGACAAGATGTCTGCTCCGCAGATATCCGCGCAGATTTTAATGAAGATGAAGAAGACTGCGGAAGATTATCTCGGTGAGGCAGTCACGGAAGCCGTGGTGACGGTGCCGGCTTATTTTAACGATTCCCAACGCCAGGCTACCAAAGATGCCGGTAAGATTGCGGGGCTCGTAGTCAAGCGCATTATCAACGAACCGACAGCAGCAGCCCTTGCCTATGGCATGGACAGGAAGAGTGGCGATACCACGATCGCTGTCTTTGACCTCGGTGGTGGTACCTTCGATATCTCCATTATTGAGATTGCTGAAACCGATGGCGAACACACCTTCGAGGTGCTCTCCACCAACGGCGATACCTTCCTTGGTGGCGAAGATTTCGACCTGCGCCTGATCGATTACCTGGCCGATGAATTCAAGAAAGAAACCGGCATGGACCTGCACAATGATCCACTGGCGCTGCAGCGACTGAAGGAAGCTGCTGAGAAAGCCAAGATTGAATTGTCTTCCGCGCAACAGACTGAAATTAACTTACCTTATATTACCGCCGATGCCAGTGGGCCCAAACACCTGGTGCAGAAGCTTACACGCGCCAAATTCGAATCTTTGGTCGAGGCACTGGTTGAGAGAACCCTGGGGCCGGTGAAGACGGCGCTGGCCGATGCCGACCTCGATACCTCCGGCATCGATGATGTCATCCTGGTGGGTGGGCAGACTCGTATGCCCCTGGTGCAACAGAAAGTAGCTGACTATTTCGGTAAGGAATCTCGTCATGATGTTAATCCAGACGAAGCCGTCGCCGTAGGTGCGGCGATTCAGGCTGCTGTGCTTTCCGGCGATGTCAATGATGTTTTATTGTTAGATGTGACCCCATTGTCTCTGGGCATTGAGACTCTGGGCGGAGTCGCCAGTACGCTGATCGAAAAGAACACGACTATTCCCACCAAGAAAACCCAGATTTTCTCAACCGCCGATGACAATCAGACTGCGGTTACCATTCATGTTGTACAAGGCGAACGCAAGCAGGCTGCACAGAACAAATCGCTGGGACGATTCGACCTGGCGGATATTCCGCCCTCGCCACGGGGACTGCCACAGATTGAGGTGGCCTTCGATCTTGATGCCAATGGCATATTGAATGTGTCGGCGAAAGACAAGGCTACAGGAAAAGAACAGTCCATTATTATCAAGGCCTCCAGCGGATTGTCTGATGAGGAAATCGAGCAAATGATCAAGGATGCAGAAGCCAATGTGGCGGAGGACAAAAAGTTCGAGGAACTCATTACGGCGCGTAACTCGGCTGATGCTCTGGTGCATGCCACCAAGAAGACCCTGGAAGAAGCCGGCGATAAAGTCACCGATGAAGAAAAGGATGCTATCAACACGGCCGTGACTGCTGTGGAAGAGGCGATCAAGGGTGACGATCTGGCGGATATTGAATCCAGGATCAAGGCACTGAGTGAAGCATCTTCTGGCCTGGCGCAGAAAATGCAAGCTGAACAAGAGGCGCAGGCGGGCGCCGCCAAAGGTGCGGCAGATGCAGGCGCATCAGGTAACGATGACGCGGTGGATGCCGAGTTCGAAGAAGTCGTAGATGAAGCCGAGAAAGAAACTGAGGAAGAAGACAAGTAGGTGGGATGGCATGACCGGGACGAATAAGTAGTTAAGAGTCTTTCCCAAGCGATCGAACTGCGCAGCGAAAACTAGGTCATCTCCATGGCTTGGTTTTTTTTGCGTTTACATACCGACCCAGTTGTTTGCACTGAATGCGGGCATTGGTGAAGAAGAAAAAACAGTAGGGAAGAGTACTGGATTCATGTCAAAGCGAGATTACTACGAAGTCCTGGGTGTTTCCCGGGACACTCCGGGAGCAGATATCAAGAAGGCTTACCGACGTGTTGCTATGAAGCATCACCCGGATCGTAATCCAGACAATAAGGAATCTGAAGAAAAGTTCAAGGAGGCCAATGAAGCCTTTGAGGTTTTATCGGATGCCAAGAAACGAGCTCGCTACGATCAATTCGGTCACGCCGGAGTAGAAGGGCAGACCAGTGCCGGCAATGCCGACTTTGGCGACATATTTGGCGATATCTTTGGCGATATCTTCGGCGGCGGCCGTGGCGGTCGCAGCCATGTTCGACAGGGTGCAGACCTTCGTTACAACCTTGAGCTCAAATTGGAAGACGCGGCGCAAGGCACCACGGTCAAGATCAGGATTCCGACTACGGTAACTTGTGATACCTGCGAAGGCAGCGGTGCTAAGAAAGGCACCATGCCAGTAGATTGCACCACCTGTGGCGGCCATGGCCAGGTTCGCATGCAGCAGGGATTTTTCTCCATGCAGCAAACCTGCCCTCGTTGCCAGGGTACGGGCAAACAGATCAAGGATCCCTGCAGTAGCTGTCACGGCCGCGGCGCGGTGGACGAAACCAAGACGCTATCGGTCAAGGTCCCAGCCGGGGTAGACAGTGGGGATCGAATCCGCTTGACCGGAGAGGGCCAGGCCGGTCTTCACGGTGGACCTTCGGGGGATTTGTATGTGGAAATTGGTGTGCGTTCCCATCATATTTTCCAACGCGACGGACGCAACCTGCACTGTGAAATACCTATCAGTTTTGGTGATGCCGCCCTGGGTGGTGAACTGGAAGTGCCCACACTCAATGGCCACGTTAAGTTGAAAATTCCCGCCGCGACACAATCCGGCAAGCTTTTCCGATTGCGAAACAAGGGCGTTACTGCTATTCGGGGCGGCGGTGCCGGCGATCTCCTCTGCCGAGTCGTGGTAGAAACACCGATTCATCTCACTGGCCGTCAACTAGAAATCATGGAAGAATTCCAGCAAATTCAGGAGCAACAAGGCACCCGGCAATCCCCTCGAAAATCTTCCTGGTTTGAAGGTGTGAAGAAATTTGTCGATGGCTTGCGAGCGTAGCAGCCGCCAGTAGACGCGCACTGATTAGCAAAGTCTGGCAATATTCCTGCCTATACTAGAATCACATCAGCAATTTTCTGATGCAACGCGGCGTCCAGTCTCGGTCCAAATTTGCTTACCACGGTGGCCGATCCCAGGCTTGCAAGCCTGCCCGCCGTTGCAAAATCTTTGCCGCTGGTAATCCCGTAAAGAAATGCACCGGCGAACATATCGCCGGCACCGTTGGTATCGACTGCATTGACGGTATGGGCTGCGATCGAAATGTAGTTGTTGCCATCGAATAAGAGTGCGCCCTTGTCGCCCTGGGTGATGGCAAACTGTCTGGCCTTGGTTTTTATGATTTCACAGGCAGCTTCTATGTTCGCAGCACCACTCCATAGCAGCGCTTCGGTTTCGTTGCAGAATAGTAGATCTACACCGTCACCCAGTACATCGTTGATATCGTTCTCAAAATACTTAAGCATGGAAGGGTCAGAAAATGTCATCGCTGTCTTCACCTGGTTTGCTTCGGCAAATCGCTTGAGCTCGATGATCGCAGCCTTCGCGCTTGGGGAAGTCACCAGGTAACCTTCCAGGTAGATGTACTTGGAGACTCTTGCTGCATCGTAATTTAATTCCTGCGCCGACACGTATTCCGATACGCCGAGATAGGTGTGCATGGTGCGCTCTGCGTCCGGACTGATCATCACCAGGCATTGACCCGATATGCCATGCTCTCTCTGATTGTCAGTATTGGTCTGAATATTATGGTCGCCGAGTTGCTCGAGATAAAAATCACCGGTTTCGTCATTAGCCAGCTTACAGCTGAAGTAAGCCCTGCCACCGAACTGGCTTAGTGCGTATAGGGTGTTGGCAGCCGAGCCACCGCCAGCGCACTTCCTGACTCCGTATTTTTCCTCCAGAATATGAACCAGGTACTGTTGTTGTTCCTGGGCAACAAGAGTCATTATCCCCTTTTCGATCTTGTGCTCTTCGAAAAAACTGTCATCGACTTCGAATTCCTTGTCCACGAGTGCATTGCCAACACCGTATACATCATAAGTTGTCATCGTTATTTCCTGTAGCGCGTCGGCGTTGGCCAGGCTATGAGGCGATTTTGTTGAATGCTTTTTCTGCTGCATCCAGAGTCAATTGAATTTCCCGCTCGCCATGAGCGGCAGATATAAATCCAGCTTCATAAGCAGAAGGGGCCATGTAGACTCCACTGTCTAACATGGTATGGAAGAAGGTCTGAAAATGATCGAGGTTGCCAGCCATGACCTGGGAAAACCGGCTAACATTTTCTTCGGTATTAAAGAAACAACCAAACATGCCGCCGGCACAGTTGCTTGTGAATGGCACCCGCGCGGCGGCGGCTCGCTCGCTCAAGCCACGCAACAGGGTCCCGGCCCTGGCTTCGAGCCTGCTGTAAAAGCCCGGCTCGCTGACAAGCTCGAGCATAGCCAGGCCGGCGGCGACAGCGAGGGGACTGCCAGAGAGTGTGCCTGCCTGGTAGACGCCACCGCTGGGCGCAATCAGTTCCATGATCTCCTGCCTGCCGCCGAATGCACCCACGGGTAGACCACCGCCGATGACTTTACCTAGCGTGGTGAGATCCGGCGTAACACCATAAACGGCCTGGGCGCCACCGAGTGCCACGCGAAAGCCGGTCATGACTTCATCGAATATCAGCACGCTGCCGTGGCGGCTGCAGGACTCCCGCAGGGCTTCGAGGAAACCGGGAACTGGTGGTACGCAGTTCATGTTGCCGGCCACAGGTTCTACGATCACACAGGCGATTTCATCACCCCGGGCATCGAAAAATTTATTAACCGCCTCGATATCATTGAACGGCAGTACATGAGTAAGTTCGGTGTAGGCCTTGGGCACACCGAGTGAGTCCGGTTCTCCCAGGGTCAAGGCACCAGAGCCGGCTTTCACCAACAGGCCATCGACATGGCCGTGATAACAGCCTTCAAATTTAACGATCTGATCACGGCGAGTGTAGCCACGAGCCAGTCGAATCGCACTCATGGTGGCCTCGGTGCCCGAGGTGACGAGACGGACACGTTCCACGGAGGGTAGCAACTGGCAGATTTTTTCAGCGATCTGCACTTCCGCCTCGGTCGATGCGCCATAGGCGATGCCCTGCTCTAACTGGGTGGCGATGGCTTGAAGAACGCTCTGGTGACGATGGCCTAATATCAATGGCCCCCATGCGCCGACGTAGTCGACATAGCGATTATCATCGACATCGATCAGGTAAGCACCCTCACCAGCCTTGAAGAACAGAGGATTTCCTCCAACCCCCTTGAAGGCCCTGACCGGCGAATTGACTCCGCCGGGAATGAATTGCAGCGCCTGTTGATATAGCTGGCTGGAGTTTTTGTTGCTCATCTACCTTGCTACCCTTGCTTTTGACTGTTTTTACAAACCAGGTTTTGATCGCTGCGACTGCTTGCTTATCCTGACCAGGGCCCCAGTTCTCTGTCTTACTTGTTGGTCATCACCGAAGATGGCGTCTATCACCGCCAGCATGTCGGCGCCGGCCGCCAGCACATCAGCGCCATTTTCCGCATTGATACCCCCAATAGCAACTATGGGAATAGAAAGCGCAGCTTTCGCCTGGCCGAGAATTTCAAGTTGTGCCGGGGGCGCTTCCGGTTTCGTCGCCGAGTCGAAGAAACGGCCGAAGGCGACATAATCGGCGCCTGCCAATTGCGCTTCTACCGCGCTGTCTACGGAAGAGTGACAAGTGACTCCAATTATTGCTGCCGGCCCCAGCCGTGTGCGAGCAGATTCGAGTGCTGCATCGCGTTGGCCTAAATGAACACCATCTGCATCTGCCGCCAGGCAAAGGTCAACATCATCGTTGATGATCAAGGGAACATGATGGGCTCTGCACAGAACTAGTAGTTCAATTGCCGCCTTTAGCCTGCTTGCTCTGGTGCCGGACTTGCTGCGAAATTGTAACAGGGAGATGCCGGCGCCGAGCGCAGCTGCAACCGCTTCGAGCCGGGTGGGTTCGGGCAAGAGATTATCGTCGGTGATTGCATAAATGCCTGACAGTTGCATAGGGCCTGCTCGCATGGGATCAGAGTATTTGCTTGTTCCAAAAACTTCGGTTGGGCGTGTGTTGACCGAAGCCCATGCGCGTGCCATGGCTCAATGCTTCCCAGGTAAAGCGCTGGGCTTGTTGAATGGCATCGGGCAGAGTCAATTTGTGGGCAAGATATCCAGCTATGGCGGCGGCGAGAGTACAGCCGGAGCCATGATAATTGTTTTCCAGGCGCGGCCAATTAAACACAGTAATATCCTGATGTGGAGCATATAGTTTGTTGACTACGTCCGGCGTCTGCGCATGAGTGCCGGTGAGGAGGATGTGTTGGCACCCCGTATCCAGTAATTCATTAGCACAGGCATCGAGCGTGTCAGCCGTTGGCGCAAGCTGGGAAAGTTCTTCGGTATTCGGCGTCAACACCATAGTGAGAGGAATCAGCAGGCTTCGCATTGCCTCGATGATTTCATCGCCGCCGAATTCATAGCCGCCACCGGCAGCGATGACCGGATCGAGTACAACCGGTATATGGGTGTAGTCCTGCAACAGCGTGTGCAGCACTTCGATGCTCTCTACACTGGCTAACAAGCCAATCTTGAAATATTGCACCGGTATGTCTTCCAGCACCGCCCGCGCTTGCTGCACCAGCAACGATGGCTCGGTCGCCTCCACCGCAATTACGTTTTGGGTATTTTGGGCTGTAAGCGCGGTAATCACCGGCGCACAGTGGCAACCGATACTGAACAGGGTTTCGATATCTGCCTGTATGCCAGCGGCACCGGTCGGGTCCAGCCCGGAGAAACATAGTACGGTGGGTTTGTTTTCACTCATGTTGAAGCTGTCTTGTCGATTTAGTGGTGGCGCCCGCAGTAAATTACAGGGTGGGTTTGACGACGATGAGAACCACAATTCCGACTAATAAGAACACTGGCATTTCGTTAAAGAATCGAAAAAAGATGTGGCTACGAATATTTCTATTCTCCCGCAGCGTCTTCATGAACCGCCAGCAACTCCAGTGATAGGCCACCAGGAGCGCTACCAGAACCAACTTCACCTGCATCCACCACCAGGCCATGAAATAACTGGCATTATCGTACAGCAGCCAACCGCCGAGCAGGACTGCTACGATTGCCGAAGGTGTGGTAATTGCCCAGAAAAGCTTGCGCTCCATGATGATGAAACGATCCTTGCTAAGTTGATCCTCGCTCATGGCATGATAGACAAAAAGGCGTGGCAGATAGAACAGACCACTGAACCAGGTCACTACTGCGATAATATGAAATGCCTTAATCCAGAGCATACAACTCTCCCGTTTTGCCCCCGTTCCTGCTCCAGGGCAGGCATAGCAAAAGCTATCACAGCTACTGCGGCAAGTCTTGATGAATGCCTGCCTTGGCAGGCTGTTGAAAAACTCTCAGCCGGCACAATACTGCGTTAAGATATGGCTCAAAATGCTAATTTACTACGTGTAAACTCCGCTTTTTCACCAGATCTTGCCTCGTCTTGCACTCGACTGAGAGCTTTTCAACAGCCTGCTAGGTTTATTGCAATCCTGGTGCCTGCGTGTAAGATACTCCGTCCAGCCTCGATGCAACGGTCTGGACCTGATCTACTCCACTGCTGATAACTCTTATTTTCTCAAATCACCGGAAATACTTCGAATTCAAGGAGTCACACTTTGATCAAAGTAGGAATCGTTGGTGCTACGGGCTACACCGGGGTTGAACTCCTGCGTTTGCTGACACCGCGCAAGGATGTAGAGATTGCCGTGGTCACCTCGCGAGAGCTGTGCGGCACCGCCGTCAGCAGGCGTTTTCCTAATCTGCGGGGTCATATTGATCTGGATTTCGTAGCACCAGAGGTTGAGGCTGTTGGCAACTGTGATGTGGTATTTTTTGCGACGCCTCATGCCGTGGCGATGCATTCTGTGGTCGCCTTGCTCGAGAGTGGTGTCAGAATCATAGATCTTTCCGCCGATTTTCGCATCCAGGACGTCGAGCTCTGGGAGCAATGGTATAACACCACCCACAGCTGTCCCGATCTGATCGCCACCGCTGTGTATGGTCTGCCCGAAGTTAATCGGGAACAGATCCGCAGCGCACAACTTGTCGCCGTACCCGGTTGTTATCCTACCGCTATCCAACTTGGTTTCATGCCGCTGTTGCAGCAACAGTTAGTAGATTGTGGTCGCTTAATCGCAGATGCTAAATCCGGAGTCAGTGGTGCCGGTCGCAAGGCGGTAGAGGACTATTTGTTATGCGAGGCCACAGAATCTATCAGGGCTTATGCCGTGTCTGGCCACCGCCATCATCCTGAAATCACACAGGGCTTGGGTCAATTCGCCGAGGCCGCGGTCGGGCTCACCTTCATCCCGCATTTAACGCCGATGATCAGGGGGATTCTGGCGACGCTCTATGCACCCGTCAAAGCCGGAATCGATGTCAGCATTGAGCAGCTGCAATCTGTTTTTGAGGACAGATATGAGGGTGAACCCTTCGTTGAGGTGCTGCCCCAGGGTGAACTTCCGGCGACGCGGGACGTCAAAGCTTCGAACAACTGTAAAATTTCAGTGAACTACTCAGCAGAGACAGATACTATCGTGGTGCTTGCTGCGATAGACAATCTGGTGAAGGGCGCTTCCGGGCAGGCCATACAGAACCTGAATATCATGTTTCAGCTAGAAGAAACTGCGGGTCTTGAGGCTATCGCGCTGCTGCCCTAGCCAATAAAGAGCCAGGAATAGTCAGGATTGGTTAACCGGGCCATAGCCCTGTCAGAGCAAGCGAGATTGAGGCTTCCAGATGCCAAATGTAGTTAAGGGCAGCAAGCAGGAACAGATGGTGGTAGTGCCTTACCGCCCTCGTCGACGCGCGCTACTCATCACCGTGCTAATTTCCGTGGTCGCCGCCAGCGTGGTGGGCGGATTCCTCTACGGTTATTGTCGAGGTCTTAGCGCCCAGGGTGTTGTTCAGGATGAAAGGGACAAACTGGAAGCTGAACTCTCTGCGTTTCGCATACAGAATACCGACCTTTCTCGACAGGTGGCGATACTGGACCGTAGCAGTGTGGTGGATCAGCGGGCGACAGCAGAGGTTCAGGCCACGATTCGCAACTTGAGAGAACAGCTTGCCCAGCTGCAGCAGGACGTTGTCTTTTACCGGCAGGTGGTCTCGAGTGAAACTGTTGACACGGGATTGATTGTGGGACAGATGAATATTTACGGCACATCAGATCCGGGTCGATTTCGCTATAAGCTGGTGATGCGGCAACAGGATGCAGATGGAGATTCGTATCTAAGAGGCCATGTCAATGTTAACCTCGTCGGTCGGCGAGGTGATGAGCAGATGATATTTGCGCTGCGTGATATCTCGGATGAACAGGATCAATTAGACATTCGATTAAGGTTCAAATATTTTCAGACTATAGAGGGTGAGTTGGCACTTCCAACGGGCTTCGAGCCTGAGAGAATCCAGATCGCCGCCGTTGCCACCGAGCCGGTAGGAAAAAGTATAGATCAATATTTTAGTTGGATGGTACTGGGAGATTAAGACCATGTTTAGTAAATCGGTTGACAATACCAGGCACGTAAATGGCCCAGCTCACACACTGATATCGAGGTCTACTGAAATAGTCGGTGACATTCATTTTAGTGGTGAGCTAATTATCGAAGGCAAGGTGAAGGGGAATATCTATGCCGAAGATGATTCGGAGGCGCTGATTCGGGTGGCAGAAAATGGCTCGGTTGAAGGTGAGATTTGCGTGCCTTCGGCAATAGTGAACGGCCTGGTGCAGGGTGATGTTCGAGCGGCGATCCACATTGAATTGGCGGCCAAGGCGGTGGTGGTTGGCAATGTCTATTACAATTTGATCGAGATGGTTCTGGGCTCCGAAGTGAATGGGAATCTCATGCATATCGGCTCGAATCAATCCCAGACCGATCGCCTGACCGCTAACCAGAAAAAGCTGCCCTTCAACAGCAAGTCCTTGCAGAAGTAGACAATAGTTGACTAAAATACTTGGTTATTGCGATAATTAGCTGTCGTGGCTTGCCTGACTTATTAGTCTCTATCGCCCAGTATCAATGCTTGAGAAGCATTCTTTCCCATTTTAAATGGTAATTCGATGTCCGTCGTCCAGTCCCAAGATCCCATCATTATGTCCTTTACCGACAATGCCGCGGCCAAGGTGCATAGCCTTATTACCGAAGAAGATAATGAAAATCTGAAACTTCGGGTTTTCGTCACCGGTGGTGGTTGTTCCGGATTCCAATATGGTTTCTCATTCGATGAGGAGATTGCTGAGGATGATACGGTCATCGAAAACAAGGGCGCGAGCCTGTTGGTAGATTCCTTGAGTTTTCAATATTTGCTTGGCGCGAAAATCGACTACGTTGAAGGCCTGGAAGGGTCCAGATTCATCGTCGATAATCCCATGGCCACAACTACCTGCGGCTGCGGATCTTCTTTTTCGATTTAGGGCATCACTGTACTATTCAGAGGTGCCCTAAGGCGCAGTCAATAAACCATTCTTCATAATCGAATCAAAGTTCAGGCCTGGTAAATACCACCTAGAATGACCGGCTCGGTGGCACCGGTAAATGCCGCAGTCTCGATACGTTGGCCGGCCAGTGTCTGCTTCGCCATCCAGGCAAAGGCGATGGCTTCGACCCAGTCAGGATCCAAGCCAGCGGTAGCCGTGGTGGCGACTTCAGCATCTGGCAAGGCTGTTTGCAGTGCCGTCATCATGGTAGTGTTGTGCGCACCACCACCACATATGTAGACCTGATCTGGCGCCATGTGTTTTCTGATTTCTGCGGCTATTGTTGCCACTGTGAGATTCACCAGAGTCGCTTGCACATCAGCGTCGGCCACGCCGGGCCGACATTGTTGCAGTTTGCTTTCTAGCCAGTGACCGTTGAACAGTTCTCGACCGGTACTCTTGGGAGGAGGCAAAGACAAATACTCCTCATCCAGCAGCAGAGAAAGTAAGGCCTGATCTGTTTTTCCACTTCGAGCCCAGTCGCCATTGTTATCGAAGTTCTTGTCCAGGTTTTTGCCGATCCAGTAGTCCATCAAGACATTGCCGGGGCCCGTATCGCAGGCCAGGCTTTCGCCACTTTTATCCAACACCGTGATATTTGCCATACCGCCGATATTAACCACCACGCGATCTTTGCTGGTGGAACTAAAACAGTTTCTATGCAGCAGGGACGCCAGCGGAGCGCCTTGTCCGCCGGCGGCCATATCGCGCCGACGAAAATCGGCGACAGTAGTAATGCCCGTGAGCTGAGCTATGACATTGGGGTCTGCCAGTTGCAGAGTAAAGGGCAACTCTCCCTTGGGCTGGTGCTGGACGGTTTGACCGTGGCTGCCGATAGCCTTCACCGCCGCAGCATCGACGCCAGCTTTGCTTAATAATTCTTCAACGCCCGCTGCGAAAATTCGGCCCAGTTCAATGTCAACCTCGCCATACAGACGCAGATCTATGTCGGTGCCCGCACATAATTGCAGTGTTCTCTGGCGTAAGGCGGTACTGCTTGGGCTGAAATGGGATGCCAGCAGAGAAGGTTGATTGTCATTAAATTGAACCAGGGCACAATCGACACCGTCGAGACTGGTGCCGGAGATCAGCCCAATATATAGATCGGATGCAATCATATGGGTGGGTTCAATCAGCGCTGGGCTGATGTAATGTGAGCAGTCGTGAATCATTCAGCTCATCGAAGTGCTGTAGAAGAGCTGCGGTCTGACTTCGAAATCGATCCATTCCGGCGACTTCGATGGACACGGCTTTGGGGAGTTTATCCAGAATTGTACGCGGATTTTGGTGGACGCCATTCATCAGGAATTCATAGTGAAGGTGCGGGCCCGTCGCCCCGCCTGTGGCGCCTACGTAGCCGACGATGTCCCCTTGTCTGACCCGGTCTCCACGTCTGGCGCCTCTATTATATTTTGACAGGTGAGCGTACTTGGTTTCGAAACCGCCCGCATGCCGGACCACGACAAGATTACCGAAAGAACCATTGCGCGCTGCCCAGGTCACGGCGCCATCGCTGGTGGCCCGCACCGGGGTACCCCTGGGCGCCGCATAGTCGGTGCCCTTGTGAGCACGAATGGTGTTGAGGATGGGATGGCGGCGGCGGGGATTAAAATTGGAGCTGATTCTGAATACATCCAGCGGGCTGCGCAAAAATGCTTTGCGCATACTTTCACCGTCGGGATTAAAATAGCCGGACTCGCCGGCTTCGTTTATGTAGCGAACTGCGGTGTATTGCTTACCCTGGTTGATATATTGAGTGGCGAGAATTTCACCGTTACCGATGAGCTCGCCATCGAGATATTTTTCCTCGTAAAGGATGCTGAACTTGTCGCCGAGTCTTGGGTCGAGTATGAAATCGATTACGCCGCCGAAGATGCTGGCCATTTCTATAATCGTGATCGCCGGAATCCGCTCCCGTTGAC
>PCCP01000118.1 GCA_002731775.1 Gammaproteobacteria bacterium | reverse complement strand
TGGCAACGTCAGGTAACTCTTTTGACTTTCTTGGCATATACCCACCTAAATACCCACCATAAGAATAGTTATGGGAATAGTAAGCTAGGTAATGGCAAGTAGCAACAGATGCCTGTATTTGCTGGGCTATAGCAAGTATTATCACTTGCGAAGTGATGGGATGTTACTATCGAATGGTACCAGTGGGCGGACTTGAACCGCCACTCCCGTGAAGGAACCGGATTTTGAATCCGGCGTGTCTACCAATTTCACCACACTGGCATCGAGGGTCTCTTTCCTTTGCTTCCCAAGAGCTTTTCTTTACCCTGAAAAGCTCACTGCGTCAGTGTTGAATTCCGGGCCCGGCCGCAGACGGGGTCGCCATTATACCAACTGGGCCCGATCGTGCAATGTGACCGAGATGTTCCCGGCATCCTGGAATAAGTGCTGCGCTTGCTTCCGTCTGTTGCTGTTTTTGGTTAGGCTTCCAGTCCCCTTGCGTCAGGCAAGATAAGGCAGAGCGATTCCATGCATCTCAGTGATTTTTCCTATCGACTACCCGATGAGTTGATCGCTCACTATCCTGTGGAAAAACGCAGTGACAGTCGACTGTTGTGCCTGAATGCGCAATCGGGTACTATCGAGCATAAAGTCTTCAACGGCTTGATAGATTTGCTGCGGCCTGATGATCTGTTGGTATTCAACGATACCCGGGTCATCCCGGCACGCCTGTACGGCCATAAACAGTCTGGCGGCAGGATAGAAGTACTGATCGAACGATTGCTGGAAGGCAATCGGCTGCTGGCGCAGATTCGAGCTAGCAAGTCGCCGCAGCCAGGCACTCGACTGATCTTCGATACAATCGAGGCCGGCAGCGAAGATCAAAACCCGGCGATAGGCGCCGAAGTCATCGGTCGGGCAGATGATTTCTTTGTTCTGCAGTTTCCCCAGGGGCTGGATGTGCCTGCCGCCTTGCGGCGCATCGGCCATATACCGCTGCCGCCTTATATCAAACGCGAAGATCGAAGCGCAGACGCCGAGCGCTATCAAACCGTTTATGCCAGCAACGAAGGTGCGGTGGCTGCGCCTACCGCAGGGCTGCATTTCGATGAGGAATTACTTAGCGCCATCGAGGTGAGTGGGATCGATAGCGCCTATCTCACGCTGCACGTCGGCGCCGGTACCTTTCAGCCGGTGCGTGTGGACAATGTGACCGAACATCGAATGCACAAGGAGGTTATCGACATCGGCGCGTCGGTCTGCGAGAAAGTATGCGCATGCAAGGCCAGGGGCGGACGCGTTATCGCCGTTGGCACTACCACGGTTCGCAGCCTGGAGTCGGCGGCACTCAATGGAGTGCTACATCCATTTGCAGGTGAGACCGACATTTTTATCTATCCCGGCCACGAATTTCAGATCGTCGATGCAATGATAACGAATTTTCATCTACCGGAATCCACCTTATTAATGTTGGTCAGTGCGTTCTCTAATCAAAAAATGCTACTTGACGCCTATCATATTGCCATCGAAAAAAAATATCGATTCTATAGTTACGGCGATGCGATGTTTCTGTATCGGAATTCAGACCCCGATGCTTCCAATTTAGTGACTCCTGTCCGCTAGTGGAGACCCTCCCGGTGTTGTTCCGGGTGGCTTGACACGTCTCCAGGCAACTCTCACCCGGGCCTAAACTCTGTTATACTGCGCGGCCCGGAAACTCAAGAGCCAGCTATCAGCCACAGCCTGATCCAAAGTTCGTTGAGTTCAGATATTAACCCAAGAAATAAAAGGATTAGACGAAGCCATGAAAGCACCTGTACGTGTCGTTGTCACCGGAGCGGCGGGACAAATTGCCTATTCATTATTATTTAGGATTGCGGCTGGCGAGATGCTCGGCAGCGATCAGCCCATCATCCTGCAACTGCTTGAAATTACACCGGCACTGGATGCACTGAGTGGCGCCGTCATGGAAATTGAAGACTGCGCGTTTCCACTGGTGGCAGGAATCGTTCAGACCGATGACCCGAATGTGGCCTTCAAAGATGCAGATTATTGCCTTTTAGTGGGTGCGCGACCCAGAGGGCCAGGCATGGAGCGCAAGGATTTACTGCAGGCGAATGCGCAGATCTTCTCCGTCCAGGGCAAGGCTATCAACGACAATGCCAGTGCCGACGTCAAGGTACTGGTAGTCGGGAATCCTGCCAATACCAATGCGCTCATCGCCTACCGCAATGCAAGCGATCTGGATCCTGGTCAGTTCACCGCCATGACTCGTCTGGATCACAACCGGGCTATCGCCCAGTTGGCGCAGAAGACCGGTAAGCACAGCACCGAAGTCGAAGGCATAATTATCTGGGGCAATCACTCTGCGACCCAGTACCCGGATCTCCACCATTGCACGGTAGCGGGAGAAAATGCAGCGGAACTGGTTGACCAGGCCTGGATCGCCGAGGAGTTCATTCCCACCGTACAGCAACGGGGAGCCGCCATCATCAAGGCGCGGGGACTATCCAGTGCGGCATCGGCCGCCAACGCCTGCATCGAGCACATGCGCGATTGGGTGCTGGGTACTGACGGCAGGGGCGTCAGCATGGGTATACACAGCGATGGTAGTTACGGCATCGCCCCGGGCCTGATATTCTCATATCCTGTGGTCTGTGCAGACGGCGCTTACAGCATCGTTCAGGAGCTGGACATTAACGAGTTTAGCCAGGGCTTGATCGATAATACCGAGAACGAATTGAAACAGGAGCGGGACGCGGTAGCGGACTTGCTTCCCTGATCCCGGCGTGGATCGATCCATGCCTGGATGGATCAGCACTGAATGAACGGAAAATCACTCATGCTCGCAAGCAGCCGTCAATACTGGATTTTCCAGTTCGTTGGCTGGTCGGTGTGGGTATTGATGCTGATCCTGCGCGATCTCATCATCGTACCACCGGAATACATCTTTCCTCGCGCCCTGGTGTTCAGTTTCAGTGCAATCACTGCCATCGCGGTAACGACCGGTCTGCGAACCCTGTACCGGTTGGTGTGGGAGCGAGGCTTCGTGCTCCGTTTCCTGGTGGTATGGTTTGGATCACTCGGCGCGGCACTGCTGTGGCAACCTGTGCAAAACTTCATTGCCTTGTTACCCTATGGCGAAATACTCGATCTGCGCAATACCAGTGCCCGGGATCTGCTGGACGGCTTGTTCAGTCGAGCCTTTCCCTTGATGTTGCTCTGGAGCGGCCTGTATTTTCTCATCAAGTACTATCAACTGTTGCAGGAAGAAAAAGAGAAGAGCCTGCGTTCGGAAGCCCTCGCTCACGAAGCGCAGTTGTTGATGTTGCGATACCAGCTTAACCCGCATTTTCTCTTCAACACTCTCAACGCTATTTCCACACTGGTGTTGTCGAAGGCCACCGATCAGGCCAATGCAATGATCATCAAGTTAAGCAAGTTTCTGCGCTACTCTTTGGATCATTCGCCATTGGATAAAGTCAGTCTGGCACAGGAGTTGGAGACGTCACGGCTTTATCTGGATATAGAGAAGGTCCGTTTCGCCGAGCGCCTAATCCTGGTTTTCAAGATCGAAAAGGATGTCGAGCAGGCCATGGTGCCAACCATGTTGCTACAGCCCATTATCGAGAACTCCATCAAGCACGGAATCTCCAAGTCTGAAAGCGGGGGAACCATCACGATCTCGGCGTACAGAGATGGCGATAAGCTGGTTTTGGAGGTGAAAGATGATGGACCCGGTGTTGTCGATATACAAAAAGTCGACGCCGCCTTCGATTTGTCCAAGGGGGTGGGAATCAGTAATATTAGAAATCGCCTGCAAGGCATTTATGCCGAGGAACACAGCCTGGCATTTTCCAATGCCCAACCCAGTGGACTAATCGTGAGAGTAGTAATTCCCTATGACACAAATTAAGCCGCCCAATTTAACCGCGATCATTGTCGATGATGAAGGCTTGGCCCGGCAGGGGCTGGCCATGCGCCTGCAAGAGTTTCCCCAGGTATCCATCGTGCAAATCTGCAAGAACGGCCGTGAGGCAATTGCCGCCATCATCAAACACGAGCCAGATGTCGTGTTTCTCGATGTGCAGATGCCTGGCATGTCCGGGTTCAAGATGATTCGCGAGATACAGGCAGATATTATGCCGATGATCATATTTGTGACGGCGTATGACGCCTTCGCAGTCGATGCCTTCGAGGCCCATGCTGTAGACTATTTGCTGAAACCAGTCGAGAAAGAACGTTTGCAGGAAGCGCTAAGCAAAGCTGCACAGAGGAAAACCCAGCAATCTGTGGAGAACGAGAAGCAGCGCCTGATGGGCTTGGTGGTAAAGCTCACAGGTAAATCCTCTGCAGCTATAGATGAGATGCTCGATGCTGATGAGCAGGCGGTTGAACACGCCGATCGACTGGCTATCAAGGATGGCTCATCGATTACGTTCGTACCCATCAAGGACATAGACTGGGTCGATGCGGCCGGGGACTACATGTGTGTTCATGTTGCGGGGGTAACCCATATCATGCGTACGACGATGAAAGATCTGGAGTCGAAACTCGATCCGTCGATCTTCCAGCGCGTACATCGCTCGACGATTGTCAATTTACGTCAGGTAGAGAAAGTGTCTTCCCATATCAATGGCGAATTTCACCTTAGTCTGAGTTGTGGCGCCTCTCTGAAGATGAGTCGCTCCTACAAAGAGAAAGTGAAGCATTTCTTTTAGGCGCCCCTGCAGCCGGGGGCATGAGCTGGGAGCGGAAGTTTTAGCGGCGAAGTGTGTCTTCCACCTGTACGCTTCAGATCACACAGAGAGCGTATGCCATTATTCAGAGGTGGCCTGATATTTTCAGCCAATATTGCGCCTACTTCAGCGCCCGATCCAGAAAATCGAGCCGGTCCTGCCCCCAGAAAATCTGCTTGTTATAGAGATAACTCGGGGCCCCGAATACACCGCGTTTAACCGCCGCTTCGCTATCGGCAGCAATGATCTGCGGGGCCTGCCCGGCAGCAGATAACAGTTCTTCTCCGTCTAACTGGTTTTCGCTGGCGATGGCGAGCAAGATATTGCGGTCGCTGATATCTTTCTCCTCCACCCAGCATGCTCGCAGGCAGGCACCCGCCAGTCTCAGTGCGGATACTGCCTGTTGTTCACGGAGCTTGATTACCATCGCTGCCGCCAGTTTGTCACTGACCGGAAAATATTTTGGCTTCAGGGTCAGGGGCAGGTCCAGATAGTCACGCCAGCGCTGCAATTCCTGCATGCGATAGGCCTGGCGTTGAGGCGAGCGGCGCGCCAGCGGCACTCCACCGGTGCTGGGAAAGATTAGCGCAAAATCCACTGGCCAGAGCTTAATCGTAGCCTGGTGTCGAGTCGCGATGTCTTGCAGGCGCTGGTGCCCCAGATAAGACCATGGAGAAATGAGTGAGAGGTAATAGTCGATTGTCTTGTTCAAGGTCGTATCCAGTGAGTTGATGGAGGGTCTAATTGCTGATGTGATTCAGGGGTAATTCTGTGGTGTTGATTACTTCCCGCAACATGAAACTGGAATGCACGTCGGTAACGCCTTCGATTCGGGTAATCTTGTTGAGGAGAAATTCCTGGTAGCACTCCATGTCCGGCACCACGACTTTTAATTGGTAGTCTGCGGACTGACCGGTAATCAGGAGACATTCGATCACCTCGGGATAGCTCCGCACCTGGGCCTCGAAAACCTCGAAGCGATCGGGGGTGTGCCGGTCCATGCTGATCTGGATCAGGGCTGTCAATTTGAGATCGAGTTGGGAGGCATTTAGCAGTGTTACCTGCTTGTTGATAATCCCCACTTCTTCGAGCTGTTTCACGCGTCTTGCGCAGGGGGAGGGGGAGAGCCCTATCTGCTCAGCCAGTTCCAGGTTGGTAATGCTGCCATCTCGCTGCAGCGCCTGCAGGATGCGTTTATCCAGCTTGTCCAGGCTCATCTCGCCAGTTCATCTAAAGTGAAGATAACGCATCATATTCAAAATTAGGGCGTAAATAAACAATAATATGTAAAAATCTAGTTAAAATGACTACTAATACCGCATATTAGTGGAATATATGTATAGAAACACTCTTGAAATTCGCCTATTCTAGCCACTCTAGAACAGGGTCTCCGGCCACAAGCTTGGAGACTCGAGCAGAAACCTCACAAGGGTTTGCAGATGAAGAAAGCTAGAGCAGGTCAGGAAGGCCGGAGAAAATAAACCAGGGCACTCGATTCTGGCTATGAATCTCAACTCCAGCTTTCAATTTCAGATTTTAACAACAGGCACCAGCAAGAGGCGCGAACGAGTCATGTTTGATCATCGCAAGTATAAGCCATTCCAAGCTATCGATATTAAGGATCGAACCTGGCCGGACCAAGTCATTACCGCTGCGCCCACCTGGTGCAGCGTGGATTTACGCGATGGCAATCAAGCCTTGATCGAACCCATGTCCGTGGCCCAGAAGAAGAAAATGTTCGGCCTGTTGCTGGAAGTGGGATTTAAGGAGATTGAAGTGGGTTTCCCTGCCGCTTCGCAGCCAGATTTCGATTTCGTTCGTGGTCTGATTAAAGAAGACAAGGTACCCGATGATGTGACTATTCAGGTACTCACCCAGGCGCGCCCGGAACTCATCCAGCGTAGCTTCGAATCTCTCAAGGGCGCCAGAAGAGCGATCATGCACGTGTACAATTCCACCTCTGTGGTACAACGAGAAAAGGTTTTCAAGACTGACAGAGCCGGCATCATCGATATCGCTGTCGCCGGCGCACGGGAAGTGAAGCGCTGTGCCGAATTGGCGCCGGAAACGGAGTGGGTATTCCAATATTCGCCAGAGAGTTTTACCGGTACCGAGCTGGATTTCGCGGTGGAAGTCTGCGATGCGGTGACCGCCGTTTGGAAGCCTACAGCTGACAATCCCGTCATTATCAATTTGCCATCCACGGTCGAGATGGCGACCCCGAATATTTATGCCGACCAGATCGAGTGGTTCTGCCGACACGTCAAGCACCGGGACGCAGTGATCGTCAGTCTGCACACCCACAACGATCGCAGCTGCGCCATCGGCGCTGCCGAACTGGCGGTAATGGCTGGAGCCCAGCGAGTCGAAGGCACCCTGCTCGGCAATGGCGAACGTACCGGCAACATGGATATCGTGGTGATGGCCATGAATCTGTATAGCCAGGGTATCGATCCGGAGTTGGATCTGCATGACATGGACAAGATCGTTTCCGTGGTGCGTGAATGTACCCAGATTGACGTCCACCCCCGGCAGGCCTATGCCGGGGGTCTCGTCTTCACGGCCTTCTCCGGGTCCCACCAGGACGCGATCAAGAAGTGCCTGGATATCTATGAGGATGGAGCGCCCTGGGAGATTGCTTATTTGCCCATCGATCCTCGCGACATAGGCAGAACTTACCAGGATGTCATTCGGGTTAATAGCCAGTCCGGCAAAGGGGGCGTTGCCTATGTGCTGGCGAACAGGTTCGGCTTCGAATTGCCGCGCTGGCTACAGATAGAATTCAGTAGGGTGGTGCAGCGAGTCACCGAAGACAGCGGTCAGGAAATCCATTCCGATGAGATCTGGAGCCTGTTCGATCAGCACTACCTGAATAATGAAAAACTGCTGAGTCTGGAAAATTTTACCATTGAAAAAAGTGATGAGCGTGAGACCTTCAGAGCCAAGCTCGATTACTATGGCACCGAATTGCTCATCAACGGTGAAGGCGATGGAGTGCTGGATGCGTTCGTAGAAGGTATCAAGCAGGCTATTAACATCGATTTTGAAATTATGGAATATGGTGAGCACGCACTGGGCCAGGGCGCCGATGCGGAAGCGGTTACCTATATCCAGCTTAAATGTAATGGCCGACGTTACAGCGGCGTTGCCATCAGCAAAGACATCATCGCATCTTCGCTCAATGCCTTCATGGGCGCAGCCAGCCAGCTGCTCAGTGAACAGCGCGCCGCTGCCTGAAACAGTAATAGCAAGGCTGTCGGCCGCGGTAAAGAACAAGTACGGAAAGCAGATCACGCAGCGAGCTGGCTCGATTCAGAATAGTTGCCCACAAGGCGGCTTCCAATTCGGTTGGGCTGATCGGGTCCAGCAAGCTGCCTGCTCTTATTTCCCCTCGGTGCCCTTTTCTTCCAGTTAGCGTCTAAGCACTGCCCCGTTGTCTGCTCCTTTACCGTGCGCTGTGTTAATTAATTGTTAATCTAAATGATAATGATTTGCGTTTATCTATTTACTTGGCTATCCTGCTGCCAGGCTTATGTTTTAGCAATTATTCAGTAATAACACGGAGTAGCGGCAGCGGATGTTCAAGAGATTTATTTCCAGCGTAGTAGGCGCCGCATTCATCGTCGCCAGTTCGACTGGTAGCGGGGCGGGGGCGACACCGACAGTCGAAGAATTGTGGCAGATGGTGCAGGCGCAGCAGCGCGAACTTGAACAACTACGTGAAGAGCTGAATTCAACCCGGTCCCAGACCAGTCACGTCGAAATTCAGATGTTGGAGAATAGCGAGCGTATCGAGGCGGTGGGTGAGGTCCTCGATCGACCGGATAGTCTGGGCAGAGGCAGTTGGACTGAGAGAACGACTATCGGCGGTTACGGCGAAATGCTCTATAACGACAGGACCAGTGCTGCCAGCAGCAAGGAATTGGACATCCAGCGCTTCGTGCTCTTCTTTAGCCATGAATTTAATGACGATCTGCGTTTCTTTTCCGAGCTGGAGATCGAACATTCCCTAATTAGTGACGATGCCCGTGCACCGGGGGCGGTGGAACTGGAGCAGGCTTACCTGGAATGGGACTACAGCCCCAATCACCGAGTCGCAGCCGGAATGTACCTGGTGCCGATGGGCATCATCAATGAAACCCACGAGCCCAATACCTTTTACGGTGTGGAGAGAAATCGCACCGAGTCCCGCATCATTCCATCAACTTACCGCGTTAACGGCATCAAATTTGCGGGTCAGCTGGGCTCGGGATTCAGCTATGACCTCGGCATCCACGAAGGCCTGTTCTTCGAGAGCGGCAACGGCGGTGAGTTGGCCATCAGGGATTCAAGACAAGCCGGTGCGCGAGCGGAAATGGACGACCTGGCTTACACGGCTCGGGTTCGCTACACCGGTATACCGGGCCTCGAGCTAGGCCTGTCCATGCAGTACCAAAGCGACATAACCCAGAGCGGCAGCACTCGCGGCAATACCAATCGAGATGGCGTGTTGGATGGGCTGGGCAATCCGGTTACTGGAATAGACGCCATCCTCACCGAGGCTCACATAGCCTATCGATCCGGTGCCTGGGGATTCAGGGCGTTGTTCGCGGAATGGAATATCGACGACAAGATCGAGACCGTTGCCAATAACGATAGCAGCAACAATGGTCTCGGCCGCGACCGTCAGTACGGCTACTACCTGGAACCGTCATTTCAGCTCACTGACAAATTCGGCCTGTTTGCCCGCTACGAGCGCACCGATGAACGTGCCGGCAGCAAGTTTGGTGACGGCAGGGATTCCGCCAGCAAACGTACTCTACTGGGCATGAATTACTGGCTGACTGATAATGTCATTATGAAGCTGGATTACCAGTTTGAGGATGATGACAAGGCCAGTGATCTCGATGGATTTAACCTGGGTGTGGGCTGGCAGTTTTAACTGCATCGGCGCTCGTCGGCTCATGGTCTTCGAAGCTGACGCGGACAATGGAGAGTGAAGAATAGGAAATGAACAGCAAGTTTAAAATCAAGCCACTCAGAGTCTTGCTGGCCTTGTTGGTCGCCCTGTGTATACCGCTGGTGATAGCGAGTGGCGATTCCATTGCCCCGGAGGAATTTCTGGCCCGCGTATTCGCCGGCAATTTGCCCGCGAGCAACACGGTCTGGATCAGCGGTGACAAGAAACAAACCGTCGAAGATATCCTCGGTCACCGGCCGGCTTTTTTACGCGTGCGTTACTGGGGTAACCGTGATCGTTCCGCCTGGATTGTAGATGAAATCGGCAAGACAGAACCCATCACCATCGGCGTGGTCATTGCCGGTGAGCAGATCGAGGAAATCAAGGTATTAGCATTCAGAGAATCCAGGGGCTGGGAAATAAAATATGAATTCTTCACTCGGCAGTTCGACGGTGTTCATATCAAGGACAGTCAGCGCCTGAGCAGATCGATCGATGGCATTAGCGGCGCCACCCTGTCGGTTAAGGCGATGACAAATGTATCCCGACTGGCGCTCTATCTTGCCGAATTCATCTCCAGCTGAAGCGCACTGCGCCCGATCTGCATTGACTAACGATCCCGGCAGGTCACCACGAAGTAATAAGCCCAGTGTGTAAACTTCGATCCCTGTTGCGTGTGCATCGCCGTATGGGCATTGTTAGTGCACTGTTCCTAATTATACTGTCCTTCTCTGGCCTCATACTCCATCACGGTCCTGCGCTGAATCTGGATAATCAATTTATCAGTTCTTCGAGACTGTTAAGCTGGTACGAAATCGAGGTGCCCCCTGTCAAAATTCAATACCGTGCCGGCCAGCATGGGGTTCAGTTAATTGCCGAGTCGATCTATTTTGATAGTGATCGACTTCCGGGCAATTTTCCCGACCTGAAAGGCTTGGTAGCAACCGAGTTTGGCTTCGTTGCTGCCACCAGCTACCAGCTATTGCTGCTGACCGACGCCGGCGAGTTGATCGAAGTGCTGGGTAGAGTGCATCTGGTGCCAACCGGGATTAGTCGTATCGGTAGCAACAGCTCGGGTCGGCTGGTGTTGCAAACTGCTATGGACATCATCGAAGCAGATCTCGATACCCTGCGCTGGACCCAGTCCACAAGCCCGGTGTCACAGCTGTCCTGGAGTGAATCAACGGCAGTGGGACCGGAGCTTAGTGCGCAGATTCGAGCCGACTACGCCGCTTCTCTTATCAGTTGGGAAAGATTGTTGTTGGATATCCATAGCGGACGGGTACTGGGCAGTCTGGGTGTCGTGCTGGTGGACCTGATGGCGTTATTGTTCATGCTGATGGCGGCGAGTGGTGCTTGGATCTGGTCACGACGACGGAATTAATCGTTGCCCGGACTGGTCTAATAATCAGTAAAGCCAAAACCTTGCACCTCGTCCTCAGGCCAGAATTTGAAGCCATGATCCGAGCAGGGTTTAGGAGTTGACCGATGATTAAAATTATTATTGCTGCCTCCATTTCTTCTTTTCTCTCCGGCCTGTTTGGGGTGAGCTGGGATTCCGTAGATAAAAAAATAGACCGGGAGTACCCCGGCATAAAATTCATTTCCAGCGCACAGCTGTTCCAGAAGTACCAGGACGAGAGCGCCGAAATACCGCTTGTCATCGATGTGCGGGAAGCCGATGAATTTCTGATTAGCCACCTGGAAAACGCGGTAAATCTGGAAACTGGCGAGTTGATTTCCAGGATAGTTGCAGATAAAGATGCCCCCATTGTTGTTTACTGTTCGGTTGGTTATCGCTCAGCCGGGGTAGCGGTCGAACTGGCGGAACTGGGTTATTCGAATGTCGTCAACCTGCGCCACTCCCTGTTTGAATGGGCCAATAATGACTACCCTATGGTCAATGGCGCCGGCGACACCGAGAAGGTCCATCCATTCAACGACGCCTGGGGGGTGCTGGTGGAAAAATCGCGGCATCTCTATCCGCCCAGCTAAACCCCGATAGTGCCGCCATGCCGCGCTCGAGCATCAACTTTGCTTAGAAACATTCGAGGTTCCGAAGCAGGGCTTGATTTTTCCCACCGAAGTGACAGCGGCCAGCTTTTCTGCGGTAGTTTGTCCAAACTATTCTGTTATTGCTTGCGACTAAATCTTTAATACCAGTATCCTGTTTCTGGGCTTTTACCGCCTGTAAGCGATTATAATGGTAGCAATAGCTCTGATGGTGCCGGCGATGGGGTAGTGATCTCATACACCGCAGCCTGAATCTATTGTTGGTTTAGCCGGGCACGGCAAGGCCGCAGGGACAGGATGAGGATTTCATGAGTCTGATCAACGAAGACGAGGCTTTAATAGCTGCAGCTCTCAACGGGTCGGTCTATGCCTGGGAAAAACTCGTAAAACGCTATGAAGCAAAGATCTATAACCAGGGTCTGCGACTAACCGGGAATCCGACTGACGCCATGGATTTAATGCAGGAAGTCTTTCTTGGCGTCTATCGAAACCTGCATCGCTTCCGCGGCGATGCAAAGTTCAGCAGTTGGATCTTTCGTATCGCACACAACAAGGCGGTAGATTTAAACCGCCGCAAGCGTCTGCTATCGAATCAGACCAATTCCCTGGACCAAGATGAAAGCGGCGGTTTCGAAGCACTACTGGGCGCGGAAAAATACGAACCTCAAGCCAGTTTAAATAGGCAGCAGCAGAACCGGAGGGTATTAAAGATGTTAGGCAAAATACCACTGGATCAACGGCTGATAGTGGAGTTGAAAATCTTTCAATCTCAGACTTTTGAGGAAATTGCGGGTATGCAGGATATATCCGTGAACACGGTGAAGACCCGTTTCTACGCGGCACTTAAAAAATTGAAAACTGTATCGGAGGAAACTCATGTCCTGCCCTAAAACCCAACATCTATTACAGGAATACTTTTCGGAAGAACTGGCGCCATTGACCAGAGAAGAGTTGGATAGGCATCTCGAAGATTGTGAATTCTGTAATCTGGAACTAGAGTCATTGCTGTTAACCCAGAGCAATCTGCAGCAATGGCAGGATCAGAGAGTGCCCCACTGGGATCGTGGCCTGGCATTGTTTCGACAGGATCACCGGGTGGCGAAACCCGTTACCGGATTCTGGAGTCGATGGCAGTGGTTTCCAACCGCGGCTTCCTTCGCCATGCTCTGCCTGCTGCTATTGAACGTCGCGGTGATTTCTGACGCCGGAGGATTTTCGATTACATTCGGCCCGCAGGCATCGGCGCAGGATGTTCAGGCCCAGCTTGCCGCCCTGCAAGCGTCCCAGGGGAACGAGATGCAGAACCTGGTAGCCAGAATGGAAGATCGCCAAGACAGCAACAATGTTCGCCTGATGCAGGTAATCATGGATCAGTCACAACAAACAACCACCGAGAATTTCGAGACTATGTATTCCTACTTCGAGGAGCAACGTCTCTCTGATTTGCAGGATATGCGGCAGGGCTATCAACAACTCGTCGACAGTGACTACGAAACCATTCGTTCGCTGCAGCAGCTGGTGAACTATGTTGGCTACAGCGGTGAGGTCAGGTGACGATCCGAAGAAAACAGGAGCGAAGATGATGAAGCACTTATTGCTCAAGCTGCTGATGGCGGGTTTTTTTATCACCTCGGTGTCACTCTCCGCGCAGGAGATAGCAATACAAAGTCTGCGGCAGAATATCGATATTTTTACTGGTGTGCTGGAGGATGCGCTTGGTATCGCCCAGAGTACCGGTCTGTTCGGTATGAGCATCGGTGGCATCGATAGCACTTATCTATACGGCCAGGGGGTGGTGCTGGAAGTACGAACGTCACTGGCGAATCGCAGAAATCGTATGAGCCTGTCATTCCTTAACGCCTCGGTGCTGTCATTGCCATCGCGACCAAATCCCTTTACCTCGCTGCGGCCCCCGGGTAGCCCCGAATTTGAGGAAACCATTCGAAATTTCGCGAATGCAAGCGGAATAGAGGCGGCAGATTTCTATGCGGATATGATAGACAGGGTTGCGAATGTCGACTATTCCATTTCCATTAATTCGGCGATTCGCCAGGCTGTGGAATCTGCCAGGTCCCTGCGCACGATGAATAGCATGGACGATACCGTCTATGCGGAAATCCAAACGGAAATGGCTTCGCTGCGGCAAGAACTGCAGGGGTACACGGAAGAATTGCGTCAGGACACGGCAGAAATCCGAACCACATCGGACCAGGCCGACGGCACGGTCGCCAGTGATATCATGTTTGAAATGCAGGCCAGGCTCGATGAATTCATGGCCAGGATTGAGCCCCTGAAACAGCGGGCTATCGCGAAAGCTGCCGAACTAAAGGCCCAGAGCGAAGAGGCTGAAAAGGAGTATGTAGCGCGCTGGGCGGCAGATGTCAGCGAGTTCGAATCCAATCTTTATGGGGCCATGTGTGACTACGGCTCTATGTTACGTGAGCTGCCGCCCCAGGAAAGCGTTGCCATCATTCTCACCGGCCTCGGCGAAGACACCGAGGATGGCAGACACACGGACAAGGTCCATGTCTTTAACAAGACCGACCTGGTGCAGTGTCAGAACGGAGAGTTGGACCTGGCCGGGTTGCGCCAGCGTTCCGCCCAGTACAGCTACTAGCCCGGTGTGTCTCCGTGCTCCATAGATTTTCTAGAATGGTACGCCGGTAATATTGATATCTGCGGGCGCATAATCCTTAGCGATATCGCCATATTGATAAAGCCTCGTTATCAATAACAGGACACCGGGAACATCGAGCAACTCGAAATCATCGAATATCAACTTCCTGCGAATGCGCTCGCGGCTGGTGAATAAACTACCGGTGGCAGTAAAATTTAGATAACTGAAGCTTTCGTCTTCTGTTCCCCACTCGCTGGAAATCACTTCCTGGCCGATGCCACCATCGAGGCGGGGGAATGGGTAAAACCAGCGGCCCCCGCTATAGCCTGATTCATAGGTGATGATCTGAGCATCCGGGTAATACCAGGTCACATCAAAAGCCCAAAAATAATTCGTTGCCAGGCTGCCGTTGGGCCAAAAAATGGCTTGATCACCGTGCATCCAGTGGTGAGCCATTACCCTGCCATTGGGATAGTAGATCGTCGAATCTTCGCCTGGTTCGGCAAATACCACCTGGCCATCTCGGTAGTACCATGCATCGTGATAGAGGTCGGTGGAAATCAGGCTGCCGTTGTTATACCGGCTATTGCCGCGGCTGTAGCCGGTGAGGATGACTGGCTGGCAAACCAGGAGATTCAGTTCGGCCAGGGAATCCTGCATGTCATAGAGTGCATTTATGTCATCGTAATCGGCCGGTAACAGAATATTCAGGGAAATCATCTTTCCCATAAATTCAACGGTTGCACAGGCACTGCTGACATTAGCAGAACCGTTGCTGGCAGCCGGGAGTTCGGACGCTAGGCCCAGCAACGCAATCAAGGCGAAGATTCGAGTACAATTCATGATGTTTCTCCTTCTGAGCATCGATAAGCACTCCACGAAAGCTTGCGTGGTATGGGAAAAGTTTAGCGAGTTGAATGTGAACGGTGACTTAATGGCTACAGGATTCAAGGAATCCGTCCCCAGGAGAATTTTTGGCTTGGTCTTAGCCATGAATATCTTATAAAATAGACGCCCTAGCTGTGTCGCTGCCGGAGCCGACAGCCGGGGAGAACTACTTGCGAAAGCAGTGCTCGCGGCGGAAAATTTGATGTTGGGTAGGAGCTGTTTAGTCAACTAACTCGAGCGAGCCTTAGTCCGAGATAACAAGAAGCAGTATTTGAGGAGATCAAAGATGGACTGTCCGAAGTGTAATTCTGATATGCAAGAATTAAAGATAGAGACCCTGTATGGCCAGGTGATTATCGATCAGTGTAATAGCTGTAAAGGCCTTTGGTTTGATAATGATGAAGCGGAACAGCTCAAGGGTGACTGGATGGCTGATTTTGCCGACAGCGGAGATCCCCAGGTTGGTAAGACTTACAACACAGTTCGAGATATTCCGTGCCCACGCTGCGGCAAACCCATGACGAAGCTCAACGACAAGAAACAATCCCACTTGGAATATGAAGCCTGCGAAGAACATGGCGTGTTCATGGACGCGGGAGAATTCACGGATTTCAAATACGAAACATTGCTAGACATTTTCCGCGATTTAGTGGCATCTCTGCGGCGCCGTTAATCAGACCATAGCACGAGCTGGTAATTTCATGACTGCCATCCGGGGTGAGCCCAGATGGCATTTTTGTGTGTGCCGTTTTCCAGGGGCGGTGCCTTGCCGATGGTGGTCCAATGGGCGGCGGCATCATGGAAGTCTGAACCGATAGAGGCGTAGAGCGAATTCGAGGCGGCTAGGTCGGCAAGCTGGCGTCTAGTTTTTGGATCTATATTTCCATAGCTCACTTCCATTGCCTCGCCGCCATAGCTGGCGAATTCGGCCACCAGGGACTGCAGCCTGTGTTTGCCCAGTGGATACCTGCCAGGGTGGGCCAATACCGCAATGCCTCCCCCGTTAGTAATGGTAGTAATTGCCTGTTCCAGGCTACACCAGTGAGCCTCGACATGAAGGCAGCCGCCATTGCCCAGCTGGGTTTTGAAGGCTTTCTGACGGTTCTTGCAAATGCCCTGGTCCACCAGGTAATCGGCCACATGACTGCGGGACAGGGCATGGCAGGGTAGGGTATTGAGATAAGCCATCAAATCGTAGTCGCCCTGGGACTGAAGCAATTCGTGCATTTTCAATACCCGCCGACGACGCTTATCCTGTTGCAGGCTCAGCAATTCCCCTATGTGCCTGTCTCTCGGGTTGAACCACAGGCCAAGCACATGAATTTCACTGCCTTCCCAATCGCAGGAGATCTCCACACCAGAGATCAATTTTAAGGCGGATTTGGATTTTTCTACCTCGATCACGGCTTCGCTGATCCCGGCAATGCAATCGTGATCTGTTATTGCCAGGTGGCTCACCCGATTTTCGATGGCCAATTGCACCAGAAAACCAGGTGAATGCTTTCCATCCGAGTAGTGGCTATGGCAGTGCAGATCGATTTTCATTGTGGCCTGAGTTCCTTATTTCCCGTAAGGCGGTGTTATTGCCGGTAGCTATAGAGATTAATGCCACCGGATTGCAATAAACCAGGCCTGGTAATGGTCTTGTTGCGTAGCTCCGGAGTTTGCGCAATAGCTTCTGCTCGGGTCTTCAGCGGATGCACTGCCTACCGGCAAGGTGCGCTGGCACCGGCCCGGTATGAACCGGGCTTCACATTCACCTCGAAGTGGGCGAAGTTCGTACAATAGTCGATTCGGGGGCTTTGACAAGAGATATTTCAGGCATTTTACGCTTGCAAGGTAATTTCAGCTGATGACAATTTCTAAAGCGCTGAACCAGGGTGATAAGCAAATTACCGATGCGACCCAGCTGCATGGGGGTTGTGTGCGCAGTATTGAGCAGTGTGCTCATCTATTGCAGCTTATTTCTGCCGAAGCCTATGTTGATAGCTCCAGGGGAACGTCCTCGGTGGGAGTGCATATTCGTCATATTCTGGATCGATTCCATTGTTTCTTCACTGGATTGCCGGTGGGCAGCATTGACTACGACGCCAGGAAACGCGACAAGTCTGTCGAAAACAAAATGGATGTGGCCACCATTGCCCTGGATTCCTTGGGTCGACGCATCGAAACCATGGCGGCGTTAGACCATCTGGAAACACCAATTACTGTGCGCGAATCGGTTCATTACCGGGGTCCGGCCGTAACCATGCGCAGCACCGTGGGTCGCGAACTGATGGGCCTGGTGACCCATAGTATCCACCACCTGGCCATTATTGCCTTGATCGTAAAATCCTATGGCTATGAAATGGATAGCGATTTCGGCAAGGCAGCTTCCACCATTCTCTACGAAAGCACCTGAACCCACGTCTATCAGCCCCGCTGACGCTTGTTGCTGGCCCTTCGCTATACTTGACTAAATCACTTAGGTATTCGATAATCGATGTTGTAATACCGAAAAGCGGAAGGCGATCTCATGCGTTTAACCACCAAAGGCAGATACGCGGTCACGGCGATGCTGGACCTGGCGTTGCACAATCAGCAAGGGCCCGTGAGCCTGGCTGAGATTTCCCAGCGACAGGCGATTTCGCAGTCTTACCTGGAACAACTGTTCGCCAAACTCAGGAAGAGCTCCCTGGTCATTAGCGTGCGCGGTCCGGGCGGCGGTTACGAGCTGCGGCGAGGCGCTGATGCGATTTTCGTCGCCGAGATTATCGACGCCGTCAACGAATCTGTGGATACCACGAAGTGCAGTGGTGCTGGGGACTGTCAGGATGGTGAAATCTGCCTGACCCACTACCTGTGGGAAGACCTGAGCACTCAAATCCACGACTTTCTCGAGAGCATAAGCCTTGCTGATCTGGTTGCCAGGAGTGAAATAAAACGCATCGCCCAACACCAGGATCGGAAGCTGCTCATCGTTGGCGAGAATATGAATGACATGCGCATTTCGGTGTCTGCTCGATAAACCGACCTATAAAGATGTTGCGGAGTAAATAATGCAATTTCCCATCTATCTGGATTATTCAGCGACTACCCCGGTTGACCCGCGGGTAGCAGAAAAAATGTCCGAGTGTCTGACCCTGGAAGCGAATTTTGGTAATCCGGCGTCACGCTCCCATATGTTCGGCTGGAAAGCCGAAGAAGCGGTGGAGACGGCCCGCCGGCAGGTCGCCGATCTGATTCACTCTGATCCCCGCGAGGTCGTATGGACCTCCGGTGCTACTGAGTCTGACAATCTTGCTATCAAGGGGGCAGCCCACTTTTACAGCAAGAAAGGCAAACACATCATCACTTCCAGGATTGAGCACAAGGCGGTGTTGGACAGCTGTCGTCAGCTGGAGCGCGAGGGCTTCGAGCTAAGCTATCTCGATCCCGAACCTTCCGGACTTACCAAGCCGGAATCTGTTGCCGCTGCGATCCGCCCGGATACTATCCTGGTATCGATCATGCACGTGAACAATGAAATCGGCGTCGTTAACGACATCGCAGCCATTGGCAAGCTGACTCGTGAGAAGGGTATTATTTTCCACGTCGATGCCGCTCAGAGTGCCGGTAAACAGGATATCGATCTGCAATCGCTGCAGGTCGATTTAATGTCGTTCACCGCACACAAAATTTATGGTCCAAAAGGCATTGGCGCCTTATTCGTCAGGCGCAAGCCCCGAGTTCGAATCGAAGCCCAGATGCATGGTGGTGGTCATGAACGGGGTATGCGGTCCGGCACCCTGGCCACTCATCAGATTGTCGGCATGGGTGAAGCGTACCGGATTGCTGCGGAAGAAATGCATGCAGAAAATGAGCGCGTCCTGGCATTGCGCAAGAGACTGTTGGCAGGGCTGGAGGATATTGAAGAAGTTTACGTCAACGGCGACATCGACCGGCGGGTATCGGGTAATCTCAACATCAGTTTTAATTTCGTTGAAGGTGAATCCCTGATGATGGCATTAAGAGATCTGGCACTCTCATCTGGTTCGGCCTGTACATCGGCAAGCCTGGAACCCTCCTATGTATTGAGAGCGCTGGGGCTCAATGACGAACTCGCGCACAGCTCGCTGCGTATATCGATTGGCCGCTTCACTACCGCGGAAGAAATCGATTATTCAGTTGAAAAAATTCATGAAGCGGTGGCGAAATTGAGAGACTTATCGCCACTTTGGGATATGTATAAAGACGGTATTGATATAAGTCAAGTTAAGTGGGCAGCCCACTAGGCAGGAGAGAAAATTATGGCATATTCAGAAAAAGTATTAGATCACTATGAAAATCCACGCAATGTAGGAAAGCTCGATGACACGGATGTGAACGTGGGAACCGGTATGGTTGGTGCACCTGCTTGTGGCGATGTGATGCGATTGCAAATCAGGGTTAACGATGCGGGTGTAATCGAAGAAGCAAAATTTAAAACTTATGGCTGCGGGTCCGCTATCGCATCGAGCTCCCTGCTAACCGAATGGGTTAAAGGCCGTTCACTAGAAGAAGCCAGGCAAATCAAGAACACGGATATCGTCGAAGAGTTAGGCCTGCCCCCTGTCAAGATTCACTGTTCGGTATTGGCTGAAGATGCAATTAAGGCCGCTATCGAAGATATCAGGCAGAAGCGCGAGGCCTAATTTTTACCGGGTTCAGCATTCGAGACTGGAGAAGAGTTTTTAGCAATGGCTATATCGATTAGCGAATCGGCGGCGAAGCATGTTGCCGAACAACTTCAAAATAGAGGTAGTGGTTTGGGAATTCGGGTTGGTGTAACCACCACCGGCTGCTCAGGCATGGCCTATGTGCTCGAATTTGTTGATAGTCTCGAGACAGGTGACCAGGTCTTCGAAGATCGGGGAATCAAAATCATTGTCGACCCCAAGAGCCTGGTCTACATCGATGGTACGGAAATGGATTTTATAAAACAGGGTATCAATGAAGGCTTCGAGTTCAAGAACCCAAACGCCAAAGGTGAATGCGGTTGCGGCGAGAGCTTCAGTATTTAAGGGCCGGCGGAGAAGTTGCTTAAGCTTATCTACCATGCACCCGGAATTGGGACTCAAGTTGGCTAACGGATAAAGCGTATCGGTGCTCCCCCGTCTTTAATAATTAACCCTCACCCGTGCAGCAGATCAAGCAAAATTATTTTCAGCTATTCAAGCTATCCGAGTCATTTGAATTGGATGTTTCGACTCTGGCTGAAAATTATCGTCAGCTGCAACTCGCAGCGCATCCGGATCGTTTCGCTGCTGCGTCGGAGACGGAGAAGATGCGGGCAGTGCAGCATAGCAGCTACCTGAATGAGGCCTATGACACGCTGAAGTCAACGCTGAGACGGGCGGCGTACCTGTTAAGCCTGCACGATGTAGATGTGGAACAGGTCAAGCAAAGTGATCTGGGTATGGATCTGCTGCTGGAACAGATACAGTTGCGTGAGGCCCTCGATGAATTGCCGAAAGACAGCTCGGCACTGCCGGCCTTAGAAAATCTCAAGGCAGAAGTCACGGTTAAATTGGCAAACATGGAGCGGTTTTTTGCTGACGAGTTACAACGGCGCGAATTTGACAGCGCCAAGAAGTGTTTTCATGAGATGCAGTTTATACACAAGCTGCTAGCGGAAATAGACAGTTCGG
The DNA here is from genome assembly GCA_002731775.1 of Gammaproteobacteria bacterium. Lineage (GTDB taxonomy): Bacteria > Pseudomonadota > Gammaproteobacteria > Pseudomonadales > Pseudohongiellaceae > UBA9145. The sequence goes on along the minus strand of PCCP01000118.1, from coordinate 32,982 downwards.
AGGAACAGCGCCTGGGCTACTAGGAGCTTCCTCAGATCGGCTGACAGATTAAAATGGCATTGTTACAGATATCAGAACCAGGACGGAAACCGGCGGCAGCGATGCATAGGCGGGCGGTTGGTATCGACCTGGGCACGACCAACTCCCTGATCACCGCCAGCTGTGGTAGTGGTGTCGAAGCGCTGCCGGACGCAGACGGTCTACAATTGTTGCCTTCGGTGGTGCAATACCGGAAAAACCAGACCCCCGTGGTTGGGGCAATCGCCAGGGCGGCGGCAATCGATGATCCTGAAAACACGATCTTGTCGGTGAAGCGATTGCTCGGTAAGAGCCGCTCGGAAATCCTCTCACAGGACCCGTTCCTTCCATATCAATTCGATGACAGCCGCGACGATGGCGCACCGGCCATCGTGACGACCGCAGGCGTAATGGACCCGGTTCAGATCAGTGCCGATATTCTTCGGGTATTGTGCGATCGCGCCGAAGTCTGCCTGGCCGGAGAATTGGAAGGCGTGGTAATAACCGTACCCGCTTACTTTGATGACGCACAACGCCAGCAAACCAAAGACGCTGCGAGTCTAGCCGGTTTACGGGTACTGCGTCTGCTCAACGAACCCACCGCGGCAGCCGTTGCCTATGGTCTGGATACCAAAGACCAGGGCAACATCGTGGTATTTGATCTCGGTGGTGGCACCTTCGACGTGTCGCTACTGAGTCTACAAAGAGGCGTCTTTGAAGTGCTCGCCACTGGCGGCGACACCCATCTCGGGGGCGATGATTTCGATCGCGTCGTCTCCGATTGGCTAATGCAGGCCTCCGTGCATACAGGCACCTTGAGTCACAGTAAGCGCATTGAATTGCTGTATCTCGCAAATCAGATCAAGCATCAATTAAGTGAGACAGAGTCCGTCGATGTCAGCTATGGGGCCTGGACCGGTAAACTTGACGCCGAACTGTTCACAGAATTGACCCGCGAGTTGGTAAATCGAACCATCAACACCTGCCGCCGGGTCTTACGCGACGCTAAATTAACCACGGACGCGATAGATAATATTGTTCTGGTCGGCGGCGCCACGCGTATGCCGGTGATCAGGAATGCAGTTGCCGAATTTTTTGGAAAATCTCCGCTGGTAAATATAGATCCGGATAAAGTTGTGGCGATTGGTGCCGGCATCCAGGCCGATGTACTGATCGGCAATAAATCTGAGCACAATTTCCTCTTGCTCGATGTGAACCCCCTGTCATTGGGTATCGAGACCATGGGAGAGTTAGTGGAAAAAATTATTCCTCGAAACACCACGATACCGGTAGCGAAGGCCCAGGAGTTCACGACCTTCAAGGATGGGCAGACGGTGATGTCGCTACACGTGGTGCAGGGTGAGCGCGAGCTGGTATCGGACTGTCGCTCGCTGGCGCGTTTCGAGCTTAGAGGCATACCACCGATGGTGGCGGGAGCGGCGAAAATTCGAGTCACATTCCAGGTCGATGCAGACGGCTTGTTGAGCGTAACTGCGCAGGAATTGAGCACGAACACGAAATCCGAGATTCAGATCAAGCCCAGCTACGGGCTCAACGCCGATGCTATCGAAAAAATGCTGGAATCCTCCCGCGACCATGCCCATGCAGACATGGAATCAAGAGCCCTGAGAGAAGCACAACTGGAAGCCACCCAATTAATTGATGCGCTCGCCAGCGCCCGCAAGGTTGATAGTAGATTGTTGAGTGCAGAAGAAGCCAGTCGTATTGCCGACGTTGTCGCCCGCCTGCAATCGGCAATAAGCGATGGCAGCAGCAACCAGATTCACTCACTCAGCGAAGAGCTCAACCAGGTCAGCGGCGATTTTGCTGCCAGGCGCATGGATTTGACTATTGGCGAAGCCTTGCGTGGTCACTCGATCGACGAGATTGAGCACTCTACAGATGAATAGATTGAACCAAATTGCCACAACACAGCAGACCAGGACCAGGTAATGCCAAAAATAACACTCCTGCCCAACGAAGAATTCTGTCCCGACGGCGCCGAGATCGAAGCCAATGTAGATGAGAGTATTCTCGATGCGGCCTTGCGTAATAATATTATGATTGAGCACGCCTGCGAAAAATCCTGCGCCTGCACCACCTGTCACGTAATCGTACGTGAAGGATTGGATTCTCTGGAAGAAGCCGAGGAACAGGAGGAGGATTACCTGGACAAGGCCTGGGGTCTGGAACCAGAATCTCGTCTCAGTTGCCAGGCAAAGGTAGGCACCGAGGACCTGGTCATCGAGATACCGAAATATACGATCAACATGGTGTCTGAAGCGCACTAGGAGCTGCCGTTTGTGGCGCTGAAGGCTGGAGGAATGGTAATGAAGTGGACCGATGTGTACGACATAGCCATGGAGTTGGCGGAACGATACCCCAATACGGACCCTCAATACGTAAATTTTGTTGAACTGCACCAGTGGATCTGTGAACTGGAAGAGTTCGACGACGATCCCCAGCGTAGCGGCGAGAAAATTCTCGAAGCAATACAGGCTGCTTGGATCGAGGAAGCAGAGGGATGAACCCCGAAAAACCAGGGTTTATTGCGCCGGAAAAGCGTACAAAAGGACAAATTTACCACGTATAATGCGCGGTCTTTTGCGAATACAGAATTAATCGGAGTTATGATGGCGATCGAACGTACCCTTTCTATTATCAAGCCAGACGCGGTAGCTAAAAACATCATTGGGAAAATCTACAGTCGGTTGGAGAAAGCTGGATTGAAAATCGTGGCGGCAAAAATGCAGCGGTTGAACGCTGAGTCTGCCGGTGGCTTTTACGCCGAACACGAGGGCAGGCCCTTTTATGCGGACCTCATAGAATTTATGACCTCCGGCCCGATTGTGGTCCAGGTTTTAGAGGGCGAAGACGCCGTTGCACTCAACCGTGAATTGATGGGTGCAACCAATCCCGGCGAGGCAGAGCCTGGTACGATTCGAGCGGATTTTGCCAACTCCATCGATGCCAATGCGGTGCATGGATCAGATTCCACTGCATCTGCCGCGAGGGAAATAAGCTACTTCTTCGACGCTGACGAGATTTGTTGCTGAGGCAGCACGCGCAGAGGAGCATTACTTAAGGCAGGTTGAATATGACGGCGAAAAGCAAAGCTAATTTGGCTGGACTCAGCCTGGCAAACTTAAGGACTTTGTTCGTCGACGCTGGAGAAAAACCCTTCAGGGCCGAACAGGTCATGAAATGGATTCATCAACGCGGCGTCGTCGATCTCGATGTCATGACTGACATCAGCAAGAGCCTGCGCGAAAAACTCAAACAAAGCACCGAAATAAGTTTCCCCAAGCTACTGCAAAATTTTACTGCCGACGATGGCTGCCACAAATGGATCGTTGAAGTGGCCAGCGGCAGTTGTGTGGAAATGGTTTACATTCCCGAAGCGGGCAGGGGTACGCTCTGTATTTCCTCCCAGGCCGGTTGTTCTCTGGACTGCAGTTTCTGTGCAACCGGAAAGCAAGGTTTCAACAGCAATCTGACCGTTGCTGAAATTGTCGGCCAGCTCTGGTGGGCAAATCAGAAACTGGGTGGATTCGACAGTTCCGGTAATCGAGTGGTCACTAATGTCGTGATGATGGGAATGGGCGAACCCCTGCTCAATTTCGATAATGTGATGGAAGCGGTCAGTATCATGATGGAAGATTGTGCCTACGGCCTTTCCAAGCGCAAGGTGACGATCAGTACCTCGGGTGTTGTTCCCGCGATCGACCGACTCAAAGACTTTACCGATGCCTCCCTGGCCGTTTCCCTGCACGCGCCCAACGATGAGTTACGCAGTCAGATCATGCCAATCAATAACAAGTATCCTATCAGTGAATTGCTGCGCTCGGTGCAGGGTTATATGGATAGCCTGGCTGACAAACGGGTGCCGGTTATCGAGTATACAATGATCAAGGGTGTTAACGATCATCGGGCCCATGCGAGGGAATTGGCGACACTGCTACGGGAGTTCCCCTGTAAAATTAATATCATTCCATTTAATCCTTTCTCGCTCAGTGATTACCGCCGACCCAGCACTTCTTCTATCGCTAATTTCAGGCAGATATTGCAGGCTGCGGGCTTCACTGTAACAGTCAGGGCCACCCGCGGAGAGGATATTGGCGCCGCCTGCGGTCAGCTGGTGGGTGACGTACAAGATCAGACTCGTCGTAGCCGTCGCCATAAACGGCTGGCTGCCGCCAAGCGCAGTGAAAAAGTCTTCACAGGGGCTGATAATCTGGCGATTGCGGCCGACAGAGTAGTTAGATAAGAGCGTAGAATAAGTGCGGATTGAGAATAGTTTAGGAGACGGTATTAAGGTGCCCATTCAAAAGCTTATTTCATTGCTGGCGGCTGCAGTCGTGGCTGGTTTGCTGTCATCCTGTGTCACCACGACCACTGGTGGCTTCATGGTTGAGGCCTCGGATAAACAGGCAGTCCAAGACTATATCCAACTCGCGATCGCCTACTACGATGTTGACGATTTGGTGGCATCGAGGCGGCATCTCAATAATGCACTGGCAATCGATGCTCGCAGTGCGGACGTATATAATATATTGGCATTGATCTCTCAGCGGGAGGGCGATCTGGATCTGGCGAAAGATGCGTTTCGCACTGCATTAAGATTCGATCGATCCAATTCCCGGGTCAGAAATAATTATGCGGTGTTGTTGTTTGATCAGGAACGCTACAGCGAAGCTTATGATGAACTGGTGCGTGTGACCGGGGATGCGAACTACGACGGCAGGGCCATCGCTTTTGAAAATCAAGGCCGCAGTGCGTCGCGCCTGGACCGCGTCGATGATGCCAGGAACGCCTTTACGCGCGCATTGCAATTGAATGCCAACCTGTATATTTCCGCACTCGAGTTGGCCTTGATCGAATTTAATCAGGAAAACAAGGATCGGGCACACCAGCTATTTCAACAATATTTAACCATCGTGGAGTTCTATAGCATTCCCCACACGCCGCGGGCGCTGCTGGCTGGAATACAGATTGAGGGGCAGGCTCAAAATCAGAAAATCGTGGATACTTTCGCATTATTACTGACAAGTCTTTATCAGGATTCGCCGGAGTTTGAGACTTATCAACGGCTAAGTAATGCCCACTAAGGAGCTCGGGGAACAGGCGGAAGCAGGCGCCGGAAGTACAGATACCGCTCTGACTTTGGGTGAAATCCTGCAACAGGAACGGCTGCGCCGTGGCCTTAGTGAGAAAGAAATAGCGGATCGACTGCATATCACCAAGCATTATGTGAGGGCGCTGGAAGCGAACAGTTTTGAAAAGCTGCCAGGCGCCGTCTTCGCAAAAGGCTATATCAAAAACTACGCCTTATTACTGAACCTCGATGCCAGCGAACTGATTCGGCTGTACGAAGAGTTCAGCAGGACGCAGTCGGCAGTGTCCGAATCCCAGCTCGGCTGCAACACGCGGCGCAAGCTGGACCGCAACAAGTTCTGGCTCGTGGTTTCAGTATTGGTGTTTGTGGGTGGTTTTACACTGTTGTGGCTTTACCACAATTTTGTCACTAAGAACGAGGTGGATGGGGCCGGGACGAGGCCATCACCACCAGGACTGACCCAGGTTACGACTTCGACCGCAGCAGCAGAGCCAGGCCGAGCCAGCACACCACCACAGGTGCCCCGGTCAAGTCCCGTTGTTTCTGTCGGGCCGGAGAGCAAACCCATCTCCGATGCAAACGTTATTGCAGTCCTGGCCGCCATTGCCGTCGGCAATCCGCAGAACACCGCGCCGTCAACTCCGATCGAGTCGGTCACTATAGCGGCGGGGAACAGGGAAATCGATGCGCTTGTGGTAGCGGTGGCGTCCAGTTTGGAAAATAGCAGGCTTATTGAAATTGGCTCCGCGGGTGAAGATTTGCTGAGGATTACGTTTTCCGGTGAGAGCTGGATCGAAGTCAACGACGGCGAATCCAGGCAGATTTATCGGGACCTCAGAGAAGCCGGAGATGTGCTTGAAATCACTGGCAATGCACCGTTCAATATCCTGCTGGGAGACGCGGTGTTTATTCGGATGTCGTTAAATGGGTCAGAAATTGATGTCAGCACGAAGATACGTATCGACAATTCTGCCCGCCTCATTGTAGGCTTGTAAGCCATGAATCCCAATCCGCTTATTTCCCGTCGCAAGACCCGCCAGCTCATGGTAGGCAACGTTGCCGTAGGCGGTGATGCACCTGTTTCCGTGCAGAGCATGACCAACACGGAAACCTGTGAGGTAGAGGCTACAGTGGCTCAAATTTCACGTCTGGTAGCGGCCGGTGTGGATATCGTGCGGGTGTCTGTACCCAGCATGGATGCCGCCGAAGCCTTCAAGATAATCCGCGCTCAAGTGCAGGTGCCACTGGTAGCCGACATCCACTTCGACCATCGTATCGCTCTTAAGGTGCTGGATTACGGTGTCGATTGTCTGCGCATTAATCCGGGCAATATAGGCAATGAACAGCGAATTCGAGCCGTTGTCGATAGCGCAAAAGACAAAGGCATACCGTTGCGAATCGGAGTTAATGCGGGATCGCTGGGCAAGGCCCTGCTGCGGAAATATCGGGAGCCGAATGCCGAGGCCATGGTCGAGTCGGCGCTCAATCAGATTGAGATTCTGGACAAGCTGGACTTTCAGGACTTCAAGATCAGTCTCAAGTCCTCGGAAATATTTATGACCCTAGAGGCCTATCGTAGCCTGGCATCCCAGATAGAGCAGCCGTTTCACCTGGGTATCACGGAGGCAGGAGGCTTGCGCTCTGGCACTGTGAAGTCGGCCATAGGCCTCGGATCGCTGCTGATGGAAGGCATCGGCGATACTATTCGAATATCCCTGGCAGCGGATCCGGTGGAAGAAGTGAAAGTGGGCTTTGATATCCTGAAGAGCCTGGGCCTGCGTCACCGTGGCGTAAACCTGGTTGCCTGTCCCAGTTGTTCTCGGCAAAACTTCGATGTGATCGGCGTGGTCAATGAATTGGAATCTCGTCTCGAAGACATCACCACACCGATAGATGTTGCCGTCATCGGCTGTATCGTCAATGGCCCGGGCGAGGCCAAGGTGGTCGAGATCGGCCTGACCGGAGCCAGCCCGAATAACCTGGTTTATGTGGAGGGGGTGCCGGATCATAAAATAAGCAACGCCAATCTTGTCGATGAGCTGGAAGCAATGGTTCGAGCGCGGGTTATGGAAAAACAGTCGCTCGAGAAGGACATTATTGCCACCGGCTAAGCGCCGGTCGCACAGTAACGACGACATAAGTAACTGAATCTGCACTATGGCCAAACTACAAGCTATCCGTGGGATGAATGACATTCTCCCAGAGCAATCACCGACCTGGCGATATCTTGAAACTTGCTTTGCCCGCGTGGTTCAAAGCTTTGGTTACCGAGAGATTCGCTTTCCTATTCTCGAACAAACCCAATTATTCAAGCGCTCGATTGGCGAAATCACCGATATTGTCGAAAAGGAGATGTACAGTTTCGATGACCGTAACGGTGACAGCCTGACCCTGCGACCGGAAGGCACCGCCGGTTGTGTGCGGGCAGCGGACCAACATGGTCTGCTGTACAACCAGCAACAGCGGCTCTGGTACCAGGGTCCCATGTTCAGGCATGAGCGCCCGCAGAAAGGCCGTTATCGTCAATTTCATCAATTTGGCATAGAAGCGTTTGGCATGGCGGGACCGGATATCGATGCGGAGATTATCCAGTTGGCGGCGATACTGTGGCGCGAACTGAATTTGACCGACTTTGTGGCCCTCGAGATTAATAATATTGGCAGTGCAGAGGACCGGCGGCACTACGGCCAGGCGCTGAGAAAATTCCTCGAGTCGAAATCTGGGCAGCTCGATAACGATGCGCGCAAGCGCTTGCTCAGCAATCCCATGAGAGTGCTGGACAGCAAAAATCCTGCGGTACAGGCGGCGTTAAGCGATGCACCGCTGCTTGCTGATTTCGTCAATGCCGACAGCCAGGCCCAGGTGCTGCAATTGCAGCACCTGTTACGAGCCGCCGGAATTAACTATAGGCAAAACCCACGCCTGGTGCGGGGTCTGGATTATTACAATAACTGTGTGTTTGAATGGACTACGGAGTCCCTCGGAGCCCAGGGTGCGGTATGCGGTGGCGGTCGCTATGATGGCCTGGTTGCGCAGCTAGGTGGCAAGCCGACGCTGGCAGCCGGCTTTGCAATTGGAGTCGAGCGATTGGTGCTGATGTTGGATTCCCTGCAGAAAGTACCCGATTCCGCGCGCCAGCGGATCGATGTGTACGTGCTGGTGGTTGGCAGCAATCTGGCCGAGCAGGGCCTGCAGTTGAGTCAACAAATCCGTGATCAATACCCGCATCTGGGTGTGATTTGTCATAGCGGGGGCGGTAAATACAATAATCAGTTAAAACGTGCCTTCAACAGTGGCGCCGGCCTGGCTGTGATTATGGAACGGGAAGGCGACGCCGAGACGCCGCTTGCAGAGGTGAAAATTCGTACACTGGATGATGCAGGGGTATCGACCACGGTGGCAATAGGCCGCTGTATAGAGAAAGTCGGGAAATTTCTCGGTATTTCGGCGTCATAGAGCCTGTTGGGGACATTGCACCGTGCCCTACGGCACACAAACAGGTAGAATTAGCACTTTTTCGCTGGGCCGACCGGACCCGTTGAATGAACACGGCATCCGGAACCAATCGGAATAATCCAGATCGAATCTAACTGAAGCAGAAACAGGAGTGAGTCGTGGCGTTGAACGCGGCAGAAGAAGAGACAGTAGAAGCCCTCAAGAAGTGGTGGGATGAGAACGGCAAACAGCTGGTATTGATGATCGTGGTGGTGGTTGCCGGCTATACCGGTTGGTTGCTCTGGCAAAACTCTCGACTCGCCAGCGCGGATGCGGCGTCAGACCTGTACGAGGGGATTCTGAGTATCGCAGCGGTGAGCGAGGGCGTGACCGTCAGCACAGAGGACGGTGCCCGGGTAATCGAGCTGGCCAGCGCATTGCGGGCCGAGCACAACGACACTATCTATGCACTGTTCGCTTCTCTGTTCGATGCCCAGCAAGCGGTGGGGGTTAATGATCTGGAGTCGGCAGAGTCATCATTGCAATGGATATTGGATAATCAGCAAAGCGGGTTTTTTAAGCAGACCAATCCCGGTTTGATCCTCACGACCAAGCTGCGATTAGGTCGGGTTATCCTGGCAAGAGGTGATGCCGAGCGTGCCCTGACCCTGGTAAACAACGTCAACCCGGTCACATACGAGCCTGGGTTCGCCGAGCTCAGAGGCGATATTTATTTCTCCCTGGGTCGTATTGTCGATGCGCGGGAAGCCTATGTTGCCGCACAGCAGGCAGGTTCCAATAGCGATATCCTGCGCATGAAGCTGGATAATATCAGCGACGGAAGTTGAGTTTTCCGCAAGCAACCATTATGGAAAAAAACCCTTACATTATTCCCACGTACTCTGTTAAGTCCAGGATCCAAAGCAGCCATCTGCGCCTGGCCGTCGCCGCCGTCTTCGCCCTGGCCCTGTCCGGCTGCAACTACCTCAACCCGCTGGACTGGTTTGCTGACGATGAGGAGATCAATCTGCCGGTGGAGCTGGGCCTATTCGACAGGGAAGTAGAAATGAACCGGCAATGGCGCATCAGTGTGGGCAACGGCCAGGGTGACAACTATACAAAAATTACGCCGATTATCGACAGCGGCGTGATCTATGCTGCAAGTGAAAACGGCATCGTGCTGGCAGTTGAGCTATCCACTGGTAACGTATTGTGGCGTCAACGTATAGCGTCTACCATCACTGGTGGTGTTGGCGCGGGTGATGGATTGGTCATGATTGGTACCGAGGACGCCGAAGTAGTCGCGCTGGATCAGGGTAACGGCGAGATCTTGTGGACCGGTGCGGTTTCCAGTGAAGTGCTTTCGGCACCACAAACCAATGGTGATATCGCCGTCGCCCAGACAGTGGACGGCAAACTGGTGGCGCTGGAAGCGTCCGATGGCAGTCAGCGCTGGACCTATGAAACCACCTTGCCGGCACTCACCCTGCGCGGGACCAGTCAACCAGTCATCACGCCTTCAGGGTCAGTTATCGCAGGATTCAGCAACGGCACGCTGATTTCGGTGGCCGCAGAAGATGGTGTCCTGTTCTGGGAAGAACGGGTGGCGATACCCGAGGGTCGTTACGATATCGATCGTGTGATCGATGTGGATGGCAATTTATTGCTTGATGGTAATCGAATTCTTGCCGCCAGCTACCAAGGCAATCTGATGGCCTTTGAAATCAACTCCGGTCGCATCGTATGGGGTATCCAGGCATCGAGCTACCACGGCATGGAGCAGGGCTTCGGCAATATTTACTACAGTGATGATGAGAGCCGCGTCATTGCTATCAGAGACAATAGCGAAGACGTGGTTTGGGAAAACAACGATCTTCATTTCCGGTCGATTACGGCGCCGACTGTGATTGGCAATTATATTGCCGTGGCTGATTTCGAAGGCTACATCCATCTTATTTCCCAGGTTGATGGTCGCCTGGTTGGTCGCTTTCAGGTCGATGGTGATGGTGTCCGCGCAAATTTGCTGGCGAATAACGGCACGCTTTATGTATTCAGTAATGACGGCAGTCTCGCGGCCCTCAGTTTGCAATGATAATCTCACCAGGTTTGTACCATGCGGCCAGTTATCGCCATCGTTGGTCGCCCCAACGTCGGTAAATCAACACTATTCAATCGTCTCACCCGGAGTCGCGATGCCATCGTGGCAAATGTTCCGGGGCTGACCCGTGACCGTCAATACGGTGATGGACAGTTGGGCCAGCAGCATTTCATCGCCATCGACACCGGCGGAATCACCGGCTATGAAGATGGCATAGATCACGAGATGGCGTCGCAGTCGCTACAGGCTATCGAAGAAGCCGATATTTGCCTGTTTCTTGTCGATGCCAAGGACGGGCTCACACCAGACGACAACAAAATTGCCGACTATCTGCGCAAAAACAATAAAAACAGCTATATGCTGGTAAACAAGATCGATGGCCTGGACCCGGACCAGGCGATGGCAGATTTTTACAGCCTGGGCATGGCAGATCTGTTCCCGATTACGGCAACACAGGGTCGTGGCGTAAGCAATATGCTGGCACGGGTGTTGAAGGATTTTTCTGACGAGGATGAGACCAGCACCGAAGCAGTCGCAACGAAGGGCATTAAAATTGCTATCGCCGGCAGGCCCAACGTGGGCAAGTCCACCCTGGTTAATCGTATGCTCGGTGAGGATCGGGTCGTGGTCTTCGATCAGCCGGGTACGACACGTGATAGTGTTTATATTCCCTTCGAGCGTCGAGGCGTACCCTATACCCTGATCGACACTGCGGGTATCAGAAGGCGCGGCAAGACCAAAGAGACCGTGGAGAAATTTTCAGTAGTTAAGGCCCTGCAGGCAATACAGGATGCCAATGTGGTAGTACTGATCGTAGACGCCCGCACCGGTATCGTGGAGCAGGATCTACACCTGTTGGGTTATGTCATCGAGACCGGCCGCGCCCTGGTGATCGCACTGAATAAATGGGACGGTATGGAGAGCGCAGACAAGGATCATATTAAAACGGAGATCAGGCGGCGCTTTATCTTCGTCGACTTCGCCAAGCTTCATTTCATTTCCGCGAAGTATGGCACCGGCGTGGGGGATTTGTATAAATCTATACACAAGGCTTATGACTCCGCTAACAAGAAACTTGCCACCAATAAACTCACACAAATATTGCAGGATGCGGTGGTGGACCATGCGCCGCCGATGGCCGGCGGTCGACGTATCAAACTGCGCTATGCTCATAGCGGGGGGCATAACCCGCCGATCATCGTCATTCATGGAAAACAGACTGAGAAACTACCCGGACATTATAGTCGTTATCTGGAAAAAACATTCCGTAAAAGGTTGAAACTGGAAGGCACGCCGATAAAAATCCTACTACGATCCGATGACAATCCCTTCGTCAAGGCTGAGGAAAATCTTAACCAACAACAAGTTGCGCGCAAGCGAAGAATTCTAAAGAATCGAAAACTAGGGCGCCTCTAAATAATAAGCTATTTTTTGTTAAGCAGAAAAAATATGGCGGCAAGAATATGGCAGTAACACTGGAAGATATCTCCCGGGCGGCCGCCCGTCTACAGGGCGTGGCGATAAAAACGCCACTGTTGCAATCGAATGTTCTTAACCAGCGTCTGGGGGCGGAAGTATTTCTCAAGCCTGAGTGTCTTCAACACATAGGCGCATTCAAATTTCGCGGTGCATATAATCGCATCTGCCAACTAAGCGATACGGAAAAAGCCTTCGGCGTGGTTGCCTATTCGTCTGGCAACCATGCCCAGGGTGTCGCCTATGCGGCAAAACTGTTGGGACTGCGCGCGACTATCGTGATGCCAACAGATGCACCGGCGATTAAGCAAGAAGGCACGGAAAAACTGGGAGCAACCATACGGTTTTACGACCGCCATAGCGAATCTCGGGAAGACATTGCCGCGGAAATTGCGGAGAGTACCGGGGCGATATTAATTCCGGCTTTCGACGACGTGGATATTATCGCCGGTCAGGGCACGGCGGGTCTGGAGCTCATGCAGCAGCTCGCGGACAATGACAGGGTGCCGGATAGCGTATTCAGCCCCTGCGGCGGTGGCGGTCTGTTGGCGGGCGTGTCTACAGCCGTTAAGGCGCTGCATCCTCCGACCCGGGTCTACGGGGTTGAGCCAGAATATTTTGACGACCACCGACGCTCGAAATTGGCCGGGGAGCGCGTCAGCATAGATGTCAACCGCCCAACTCTGTGCGATGCGCTGTTGGCGCCGACGCCGGGGGAAATAACCTGGTCCATCAATAGCGAGATGGTGGATGATTATCTCGTGGTGAGCGAAGATGACATAGCCTATGCCGTGAGCTATGCCTTTCGCTATCTGAAGCTGGTGGTGGAGCCGGGCGGGGCAGCAGCGCTGGCGGCATTGTTAGGCAACAAGCTGGAAGTTGCCGGTGAAACCGTGGGCCTGGTCTTGTCCGGTGGTAATATGGATCCCCAGACCTTACAGCATTGTCTGCAGCAGTATCCGTCTGTGTAAGCCTTTAATTCAGTATACCGTGCCAGAGCCTGGTTCGGAGCAGAAGGGCATTTTACGAAATCGGAGAATAAATAGGAATGGGGGACACATCGCTGGCTGACACGGTTTATTACCAGGACCTCGGTCATGGGATTAGCTGCATCGATACCATGCTGCAGCGTCGGGGCCTGGCTGCCTGCTATCTTCTGGAACATGGGGGAATGGCAGGCTTTATCGATACCGGCACTAATAATTCGGTGCCGATACTATGTGAAGTTTTGCGGCGCAAGGGCATAGCGCCCACTGCTGTCGCCTATATCATGCCAACCCATGTCCATCTCGATCATGCCGGTGGCGCCGGCGGCCTGATGCAGCAATTCCCCAATGCGACATTGATCATCCATCCCCGCGGTGCTCGCCATATGATAGCCCCGGCAAAACTGGAAGCTGGTTCGCTCGCAGTCTATGGTGAAGAAGAATTCGGCAAGTTGTTTGGGCGGCTCACGGCTGTCGATGCCGGCCGTATACAGATAGCGGAGGATGGTTTCGAGCTGGATTTTAATGGCAGAAGGCTGGTCTTCCTGGATACCCCGGGCCACGCGCGACATCATTACGTGGTCTACGACGAATTGAGTCGAGGCTTGTTCACCGGCGATACTTTCGGCGCCAGTTATCCCGAATTAAACTGCGGCCGGTCACGGTTTATTTTTCCGCCCACCACGCCTATACAATTCGATCCGTTGGCCTGGCAATCCAGCCTCGATCGTTTGATGACGCTGGACCCGCAGCGAGTATTTGTTACTCACTTCGGCATGCATGAAGATGTACCGGCGATGAAAACCCTATTGCGACAGTCCATTCAGGATCACGCCGATACCGCCGAAGATCTTGCCCAGGAACCGGATCGATGTGACCGCATCGCCCAGTCGCTACTGCAGGCAAGTATCGATTACTTGCTGGACGCGCAATGTGGCATCGATGTAGACACTATCCGTGCACTCATCGGCCGCGATATGGAGCTCAATGCCCAGGGCCTGGATCACTGGTTGAGTACGCTGCAGGCTCATAGCGTCGGCCCTTAAGCGAGGCTACACCGGGCCCTGCCCGGGTGACTCATAGTTGAAAACATCGCTAAAAAATACGCCATACAGGAACAGGGCGAAGGAGATAAACATTGCCGGTAGCAAGGCGTTCAGGATACCAAATATATCTATCATCCAGCCCAGCATAAGCGCCCCAATGGGTGCGCTGCCTATAAAACCAAGGCTGTAGACAGAGAGAATCCTGGCGCGGTATTGCACTGACGCCGATTCCTGCACGATGCTGCGAGCGAGCGTCGTGGTGACGCCCATATTCAATCCCCAGGCGATGCTGGCGATCACCATGAGCCAGAATTCGGGCCGCAACCACATCAGGCCGAGAATGAGCATCCGGGATAATTGCATGATGAGAAATATCCTGCCGGGACGAGTCAGTGGCAGCATTCGAAACATCATAAAGTTGGAAGCGGCGGCGCCACCAAAAAAAATAATCATCATCATGGACAGCAACAGGGCGTCGCCATCGTAGATCCGTTTGATAATGAAAGGGAACACCGTCGCGAAGGCGCCGGCATTGAAAATGCTGGAGACAAAGTTAATCGTCAGCACCTGAAAGATGACTTTGTGCCGATAGACCGCATGCAGTCCATCCAGGATAATTTTCCAGGTGGGCTGTTTCGACGCCGGCAGCTTAGGCGGCCGCGGTTTAAGTCGACGTACGGCAACGGCGCCGAGACCGACACAGATCGCCTGAAAAGTCAGTACCGGTACGAGCCCCAGCTCATCCATGGTGCCGGCGACACTGAGGCCGAGCATCTGAACCAGAAACCCTATAGTCGTGGTCGCCGACACCGCTTTCTGAATGTCTTGTCCGGCGACGCGGCTGAGAATGGCCTGCTGGGCGGGGCTGGAGTAGGAAATGACCACGCTCATTCCCAGAGCCCAGATAATCACCGGCCAGATGTTGAGCTGGTTTACATTGATGATGGCGATGAGCAACAGCGGCATTATTGGCGCAATTGAGTAGACCTGGATCAACAGCGCCCTGGGATCGCGACCATCGGCGCTGGCGCCGCCCAACAACATCAGAAAAATTCCCGGTATGCCCGCCAGGGCTTGTATCATCCCTACCTGGGTGGCTGGCAATTCCAGAATGCCAATCAGAATCCAGCTCAGCAGTAACTGCTGCATGGCGAAGGCGACGCCGGAGAAAGCAGTGGAGCCGAGGTAAATGCGAAACCCGGGGTTTCTCCAGATGTTATCCGCTGCGATCATGAGCTGCTGCTCGGCAGTATTTCAGAGGCGCCCGGGATTGGCCTCGATTAGCGCCTGCCAATGGGTTCAGATAGGTTACTGAGGCTCCTCAGTTACCACTAGCTGGCCTTGTCTTTTGCTGAGCACGTTTGGTGAGCCAGGCATCCGCGCTGAATGGGCCAGCACCCGCCGCAAGGATCACCATAAATGCCACGAAATACAGGCCTGCCAGCTCGCCCCCATTCAGGGTCGGAAACCAGGCAAGATGAGCGATCAAATACGCAATGGTCAATTCTAACATCGTCACCAAGGCCGCCAGACGAGTACGGAAACCGACAAAAATCATCAGGCCCGCAAAAAACTCGATAAGCCCGGCGATAAACAAGGCATTGATGCCGCCGGGCAAGGGAAAGGAGATTACTTCACCAATATTTATGCTGGTCATGCCACCGCCGGTAAACGGTTGTGGGTTCTCGCCAAAGAGCTTGGCATAGCCATGGGTCATAAACATGGAAGCCGTGAGTAGTCGAAAAATCGTCCAGCTAATAACCTGGAATTTTTCTTCATATCTGCCGAGTAGTGAATTTAGCTTGGTTAGCATGCCGTTAGTTCCTCCGTATTGGGTTGTTGTGTGGCTTTCTTGGCCCGTCCAATTAGTCGCTAAACATTAGCATTATAATAGACAAACTGTTGTATTTTATTATATCCAAATATTTTGATGGTTGAGAGAGCTCGCGTGAAGAGGAAATTACTAATTATGAAAATCGGCTCGCCGGCTTTCGTCACTGCTCTGGCGCCATGGAAGGTCTGGATGCCGGATGCACTATTACAAAAAGTACGGCCAACGCCCGAGTCAGCAAGTTTGTTGAGCTGACTTCTTAGTAACGGTGTCGGCAGGCTACGCGGACTTCACGAGCACCAAGAACTCCCATCGGTCGGGACTGGCGAGCAGATCCGAGCGGATCAGGATTCTGCAGATTCCTCGGCCACCACTTGCATGATTCTTTCCCTGGTCGGTCGCGCCAGCTGGCGGCCATTGATGAACACCGCTGGGGTGGCGCGAACTCCGGAGGCATTGCCACTGCGCTGGTCGTTACGGACCTTCTGGATGACCTCGTCGGATTCGATGTCGGCCCAAAGTTGGTCGAGATCCAGGTCTAACTCCAGCGCATAACTGTCAAATTCCGCTTCTGCATCGGTTAATCCGGACCAGATGGCCTGGGTAGCGAACAGGTAATCGTGCATCTCCCAAAAGCGGTTTTGTTTACCCGCCGCTTCTGCATAGAGCGAGGCAGTCCAGGAGTGGGGATGGGGCGCAGTCATGGGAAAATGCCGAAATACCAGGTGAGCCCGGTCCCGAATACTCGGCCAGAGGCGGGTCATGGTGTCATGCTCGGTGGCACAGGCCGGGCATTGGAAATCGGCGTAGACGGTGATGCTAACAGGTGTCCCCGCGCTACCGCGGACATGGTCGCTGGCCACGATTTCGACGGTGGAATAGGTAGGGCCCTGGCTGAACAATGTATACAGCACGAATAGCAACAGTACTGGCGCGACCACGAAACTGCCCACCTTGGCCATGAGTTTCCGGGTGTGCTCTCGCTGTTTGGCTGCCTGCTGCTTCTTTTGTTTTATCTGGCGTTGCTGATCTCGTTTATCCATTTGAAGTCGGACACCTGAATAAAATGTATTGGAAGATGCCAGTGCTAGGCCGGCATCGAAACCTGGATTACAGGGCTATGTACTATAACCAGAAATGTCGATGAGGCAAAGCCACCACCGTCATCAGGTCATCTCAGATTAATGTCACCGATGGCGTTGGCTTAGACAGAACCAGCGAGGCAGGGCTTGATAGCGGCGCTGACCTTAGCTAAAAGAACGGCCTTAATACCATAAAACGAGAGCGTAGCCGACTTTGCAACCAATGTGTATAGCCTGATCCTGATGCATGCCGATCCAGCCTTCACACTTGGCAAAATCCGTAATCCAGTGTAGGAAGATCTCCAGGAGCGCCAGCCACAGGTTGTGGGTAATCAGGAAGACGATACCACCGTGCATGATGGCGTGTGCGGTGAGCCAGTAATACCAAAGCGGGAACAGGCTCGCCTCATTATCGTGAATCTTGTCATTGCGATTCTTGCCATAACCCATGGCATCGGGCTGCAACACAAAGTCAGCCAGTGCATGGCCAAAAACCAGCAAGAAAAGGGTTTCAATAAATGGCATGTCCGGGTCCTCAGCTAAGTTCGTTCTTCCCTGTCAGATTTAACGCAGCACCGCGAATGTTTTCCGGGTCTGTTTCTGCACAGGGGATAACAACACGAATTACGCTGCTCCACAATAATAGGCATTAAACAGCTCAGGGGCACGCTTGCCGATACGAAGTTGCTACAGAGATCACACTTATGCTCAACTTTATCCAGGGATTTGACCGAATTTCACACAATATACATCTACTAAACTAGCCGCCAAGGGTTCTTATCTTCCGCCGTCATTTTTGGAACACCGGTGCTTGCCGCGGGTAGAGCCCATCATTAAAGCTTCGCCGACGCTGGCAACATCCAGGCAATGCCGGTACATCAGGCCATAACTATGAGTTTGTGTTAGGCCCTCGCCCGAAGACTCGAAGCTGGCTCCACCATCCTCGGTGCGGTTCACCACCTGTTCATTCTGTCAAAAACAGAGCAGGATCGACTCGCGTATTATTGAGATTCACACTCCAGTGCAGGTGAGGCCCGGTTACTCTTCCGGTTTGCCCGACCCGACCGATCTGATCGCCAGTACGGATAACCGTGCCGGGCTCGACATCGATCGTGTTCATATGGCAGTAGAGGCTGATCAAGCCATGGCCATGGTCCATGATGATGGTGTTGCCGTTGAAGAAATAGTTACCGGTGGTGAGAATAATACCCGGCGCAGGCGCGAAGATAGGCGTGCCTTCATCGGCCGCGATATCCATGCCAGAGTGGGGGTTGCGTGGCTGCTGGTTAAAAAAGCGTTTAAGGCCGAACGAACTGCTGCGGATACCAGCCACCGGCGCTCGCATGCTGAACACGGGTGTCAGAGAATCGTTCCAACTGGAAAATGCCCTGGTCATCTCGGCACTCTCACGATTTATTCGTACCATATCTTCAGCGTTAGGATTTACCTGACGAGTATTGGTAATAGTAAGATGTTGTTCAGCATACTCCTTTAATTGGATAGAGAACTGCAGTGACTCGTCGTGACCATCGGCGTAACTGAGATCAAATTGTTGAGAGCCGATCTTCGCATTCAAGGGAATGCCGATGATGGCATATTGCTCACCATTGTAATTCGCGAGGGCAATGCGGTGGTCCTTAAAGCGGCCGGACAGCGCCTCTGCGTTGGTGGGAATGACGGCGATGCCGCCTGGTACCAGGGAAGATTTTGGCAGCGTCGTAACCGCAACATCTGCCAGTGTGTGAGCGGAATTGACGAGCAATAAGAGGCTCAGACAAGTTAGAGTAAGATGACCTACAGCTACTTTCTGCTTAAACATAAGCCTGTGTATGCTCTTACTTCTCATCATTTGCGACCGACTCCACCACGGAAATTATCTTTCCCCGATTCAATCTAGATAGAATTTTGCTGCCTATTTTAACATCGTCGCTGCGGCGGATTACTTTCGCGGAATCGTCATAGGTGATGCTGTATCCCCGGCCCAGTGTGCCGAGGGGGTTCACCGTGTTGAGACTACGACTCAATTCCCCCAGTTTTGCATCACCAGTTTTGATGAGAGTAGTCGCCGCTTGCCTCAAGCTTTTGATACCATTGCCCATCTGAATTTTCAGTTGCTGCAGGCGCTGCGTCGGTGAGTGTGCTAACAGTGATCTGGCTAGTTCGTTGAGATCGCTGGCCTGTCGGCTGAAGCTGTGACTTATAGCCAGCCGCAGACGGTTTTCGAGTCTATCCAGATTCTGGGCCTGCTCCTGCAAGCGCCGGTCCGGATGTTTTAACTGTTTTATCAACCATGCCAGCACTTGCTGCGCCTGCCGTAGTTTCTGTCCGATGGCGTTGCGAAACTGTAACTGATAGGCCTGCAGTAACTGAAAATAATCCTCCTGGTCCGGGCTCATCAGCTCGGCGGCGGAAGAAGGGGTCGGCGCCCGCAGATCGGCGACGAAATCGGCGATGGTGAAATCGATCTCGTGGCCAACGGCGCTGGTTACCGGCAATTCACTGACATAAATTGCCTGTGCAACCCGTTCCTCGTTGAATGCCTGCAAATCCTCCAGGGAACCGCCGCCGCGACTGACGATGAGTGCCTGTAGATCGAGTTTATGCCGATGTCGGTTAGCGGATTCGATGGCGCTGACGATTTGTTCTACGGCATCGCCACCCTGCACGGTTACGGGAAACAGGGTAATGCGGGTGGCGGGGAACCGCCGCCGGAACACACTGAGGATATCCTGTAGCGCCGCACCGGTGGGTGAAGTCACGACCCCGATGTGGTCATAGCGGGAGCGTACTTCCTGTTTCTTTTCCTGATCGAACAGGCCCTCGGCCTGCAGTCTGGCTTTCAATTCTTCAAATGCTCTCCGCAGGGCGCCATCGCCAGCTTCCTCCATGGAGTCGGCAATCAACTGGTAGTCGCCGCGGCCTTCATAAATGCTCAGGCGTCCCCTGACGATGATCTGATTGCCGTTTGTCGGGTTGAAGCGAACGTTCCTGTTGTTAGCGCGGAACATGGCGCAGCGGATCTGCGCGGACTTGTCTTTTAATGTCAGGTACCAATGGCCGGAAGAGGGCATCGCCAGATTGGAAATTTCGCCCTCGACGATGACCGCCGGAAAATTAGACTCTAGTATCGAGCGCGCCATTCGATTTAGGCTGCTGACCGTCAGGATATTTGCGGGCGCATCGGGGTCGATGGTGGAGGCTGGGGATTCGCTCTGTTGCATGTCAGCAGTCTAACCCAGACCCGCTAAAAACTGAAAATGTGGCTTAGTATTATCCGAGACAGGCGATTAGTCCGGCGGTGACTAGACCGCCGGAAACTAATAAGGGCGCATTTTATTGCTTTCGGAAGTTACGCACTAGCGACAAGATTATCGATCTTGCTGAAGCTATTTGAATTACGCGCTGTGCCGTCCAGATCAAAGGCAGTCAGTTCGATGCGCTTCCCCGCTGGCCCGAATGGGAAGGACAGCTTGACTAAGGCAGTGGCGCCACCGCTGGTAATCAGACCTGCAGTAATCGCGAAGTTTTTGGACATACCGATTGCACTCCACTCGCAGACTCCGTCTCCGCAAGACTCCATTTGGAAGGCGTCGTCGCCCTACTTGTGCGGCTCATCGATCCCCCGCAGAGTCAATTCGCATTTGGTATTGCCGTCGGCATCGCCGACAGATAAATATATGCCATCCGTTACCGATTCGGCTTGGCTCAGAGGAGTAAACACCAGGGTACAGGAAGTCGCAATTCCCATAAGTAGTTTTAACTTGTTCATAGCAATCCCTAAGACCGTTCGGTTTCAAGCATAGGATGATGATAAGAGCCAACAGGGTAGAGAACTTGACCTAAGTCAATTTTATCGTGTGTAGAGGCTTTGAAGTTCAGGCGGGATCATTGCCTGGTTGCCGGCGATGTGCCCAATCGGAGAGGCAAATTTGAACAGTGTTACTGCGATAGGTAGAACGATCCCGGATATTTTACTGGGAATGCCAAGTTTCTCGGTTGCGGCTATCGTTGCCGGCAAGGTGGCGAGAGAAGAACGGGTGCTGAATCCAATTACCTGAACCGGTGCCACGGTGCGGGCAAACTGTAACAGCGGCAGTATTCCAACGACGGTTGTCAAAGCATAGAGCAGCAGGGTCATGCCAACGATGAGGCCGCAGGCGATCACGATAAATGAGCCCAGCGCAGTGATCGTAGCCACGCCCAGGGTGGCGCCCGTAATAAATAGACAAGGCCAGCTTTTTTTGCTTAGCTGGGGCGATACTACCTCGATTCTCGCCAGAAAATCCTACCGGGTACGGCGAGATCTCAATGTAATGCCAGGAAATAATGATGAGAACAAGCCTGGTCAATCGGCTCCTGCTCGCGGCTTTAGTCTATAACCTTGGATTTGCCGACCAACTGCTCGTCGCCCAGCAAGGCGCGCCCAATGGTGAATGGCCGAGTTACGGCGGTGACCTGGGTCACACTCGCTATTCGGCGTTGTCGCAGATCAATGCGCAGAATTTCTCGGAGTTGGAACTTGCCTGGAGTTTCAAGACCGACAATCTCGGTCCGAGGCCGGAGTACCGCTACCAGGCCACTCCACTGGTCATCGATGGTGTCATGTACACAACCGGGGGTTCCCGGCGCGCCGTGGTGGCGCTGGATGCCCGCACCGGCGAGATGCTGTGGATGTATAGTCTCGACGAGGGGGAGCGTGGCGGGGCGGCGCCCAGGCAATTATCCGGCAGGGGCCTGGCATTCTGGCAGGAGGGCGAGGACAAGCGGGTATTATTTGTGACACCTGGCTACCGCCTGATAGCATTGGATGCAGGCAACGGTCGACCGGTACCGGAATTCGGTGATAATGGTATCGTCGATCTGAAACAGAATGCCGATCAGCAGATCGACCTGGTGACCGGTGAGATAGGCCTGCACGCGACACCCATCGTCGCCAAGGATGTGGTGATCGTCGGCGCCGCTCATCGTACCGGCGGCAATCCCCGTAGCCGAGAAAATGTAAAGGGCTTCGTCAGGGGCTTCGACGTTCTCAGTGGTGAGCGGCTGTGGATTTTCCACACCATCCCCTTGCCCGGGGAGTATGGTTATGAATCATGGTTAGACGGGTCGGCAGAATATACCGGCAACACCGGCGTGTGGGCACAAATTTCAGTAGATGAGGAATTGGAGACAGTATATTTGCCGGTGGAGGAATCCACCGGCGATTATTACGGCGCCTATCGGCCCGGCGATAATCTGTTTGGTGAAACCCTGCTGGCGGTGGATCTCCGCAGCGGCGAGCGCAAGTGGCACTACCAACTGGTGCACCACGGTATCTGGGATCACGACATCCCCGCCGCGCCCATACTTTTGGA
The DNA here is from genome assembly GCA_002731775.1 of Gammaproteobacteria bacterium. GTDB lineage: Bacteria > Pseudomonadota > Gammaproteobacteria > Pseudomonadales > Pseudohongiellaceae > UBA9145. Next base: position 10,540 of record PCCP01000118.1, on the reverse strand, counting down.
TATCAATGTCGACGGCCGCCAGATCAAGGCCGTGGCCCAGCCGACGAAGCAGGCGTTCCTGTATGTGTTCGACAGGATCACCGGCGAGCCGGTGTGGCCAATCGAGGAGCGCGCCGTGGAGGCGGGGAACGTGCCGGGTGAGTGGTACTCTCCCACCCAGCCCTTTCCCACTAAACCGCCAGCCTATGATCGGCAGGGAGTGACCGAAGACGATTTGATTGATTTCAGCCCCGAACTGCGGCAGCAGGCGCTGGAAGTAGCAAGCTGGTACAAGCTGGGACCAATTTTTACACCACCGGTGGTCAGCAACATCGACGGGCCATTGGGCATCTTGATGGCACCGGCAACCGGCGGTGGCACGAACTGGCCCGGCGGCTCCTTCGATCCAGAAACCAATATTCTATACGTCTCGTCCAGTAGCTCGGTTGTCGGCCTGGCCGTCGTGCCACCCTATCCCGGCCAATCGGATATGGCTTATATCCAGGGTAACGCCGCCACCGGCCCACGCACGTCCGGCGGTGCCGGCTCCTCGGCCGGAGGTGGTCGCACCGAATTTCAAGCCGCTGCCCGCGAACGACAGGTTTCAAGCCGGGGCAGGCCGCCGATTAGTTTGCTGGTACAGCGCCTACCGTTGTTAAAACCACCCTATGGTGTGATCGCAGCGATCGATATGAACAAGGGCGAGTTGCTGTGGAAGATTCCCCATGGCGAGACCCCGGATAACGTGCGCAACCATCCCCTGCTGCAGAATCTCGATATCCCCAGAACCGGTCAGAGTGGCTCGGTGGGCACGCTGGTGACCAGCACCCTGTTGATTGCAGGCGAACCGCAGTTGACAACGGACAGCTCGGGCGTGCGCGGCGCCTGGCTGCGCGCCTATGACAAGGCAACTGGCGCCGAGGTTGGCACAGTACATCTACCGGCACCGCAAACTGGCTCGCCTATGACCTATATGCTTGATGATGAACAGTATCTGGTACTGGCGGTCAGCGGCGGCGGCTATTCCGGCGAACTCCGCGCCTATAAATTGCCCTGATCAGAGAGTCCGGTGTCTCTTTATCAGCACTCATACGAAAATTTCCAGGAGCACAAATGTTCAAGCAGATTCTTTCCCTATTTTTCCTGCTAGCACTGCACTCGCTGGCTCTGGCAGATTCGGTGCCCGGAGTGGCGGGGCCCATAGAAATAACGACGCTGCTTCATGCCGGTGTGCAATTGGAGTACCGGGGCACGGTAGTCCAGGTAGACCCATGGGATCGCCTGGGATTACCGGGTGCGAAACCGGCCGACCTGATTCTGATTAGTGATGATCCCGGTCATCATCTCGATGTGGGTGCTATCGAGAGGCTGCGCAAGCCAGGAGCGAGTGTAGTCTTGACCGCAGCCGGAAAGCAGAAGTGGCCCGATGGCATTGTAGTCGCGAATGGTGAAACTGTGAGGGTGGCAGGTGTCACAGTTGAGTCGATCGCAGCCTACGATATTATCCAGGGCAATCCTTCTCACCCAAAGGGTGATGCAAATGGCTACGTGGTCAGCCTCGGTGGCAAGAAATTTTTCTTCGCCGGCGTCACCGAGTGTGTCGATGAAGTGAAGGCATTACAGGGAATAGATGTTGCCTTCATGCCCATGAATATTCCCCTGGCCCGGATGACGCCGACTGCTGCCGCCACCTGTACGCGCGGTTTGAATCCCGCCGTGGTGTATGTGTATCACTACGACCAGGACTATGCGCGCCGTGCCCAGCAGCCCGATTACATCGGTTCCGGCAGCCTGCCGGATGGGCTGACAGTAGCCGAATCCCTGGACCAATTTGCGGAGGCGTTGGATGGATCAGGAATCGAATTCAGAATTGGAGAATTTTATCCACCACCCGACTAAGTCGGGCAGAGCATAACTAATTGCGGCTGATGTACGAGAGTATTACATCGTTGCCTATTCTGTCGATTATTTCACCGTCAGATAGGAAGTAGCTAATTGAGCCGTCATCGTTGGCCCAGTGTCGGATATTGGCCTTGACAAGTTCAGCGAGTAATTCTTCCCTAATTTCAGTGTTACGAATTTTGAACTCGCCTATGTGCCCGACGCTTTCATTAATGGTTGTCTCGGAAATCGCCTCCTTATGGTTGGCATCACAGCCAACTGAGAGGACAAAGAGAATTAATAATTGCAGAAATTTCATAGGATTAGTGTTTAATACGCTTTCTCCAGCTTATCTATAAACCTCTGAGCATGTGAAAGACAGATTAAGCCCTAATTCGTTACTAGTCGACGGGGACGAGCCTGACAATTCGACCGCCGGCGCTATGTTCCAGTAGCAAATAGATATCGCCGTCAGGACCCTGCTCGATATCACGAATTCGGCCAAGCCCTGCAACCAGTGTCTCGCGCCGGACCAGGCGATTGTTCTCGATGTCTATGCGAAAAAGGCTGCGTGCCTTCAGGGAGCCGACCAGAAAATCCCCCTTCCATTCGGGAAACTGTTCGCTGCTGGAAATGATAAAACTGGATACGGCGGGAGAGGGTGTCAAATCCACTACCGGCTGCTCGATATCGGATAACTCAAAGGCGATACCCAGGTCCTTGCCATACTCAACCGGCGTGCCATCGTAATCCATGCCCAAAGAATACAGGGGCCAGCCATAGTTGTGCCCGGGCAGCAGCCGGTTCACCTCGTCGCCGCCACGGGGCCCGTGTTCGGTACCCCACAACTCACCGTTTTCAAGGTCGAACTCCAGGCCCTGGGGACTGCGATGGCCATAGGTATAGATGCTGCGATAGACATCATCGCGATGTGCGAAGGGGTTATCCTGGGGAATACCGCCATCGTCGTTGACACGATGAATCTTGCCCCAGGGCGTGGACAGATCCTGAACGCCGCGGTGATTGCGCTGTTGTACTTTTAGACCCACACTGAAAAAGACATGGCCGGCATTATCGAAGGCGACCCGGCCACCGGCGGCCACATCGCTCGATGCGCTATAGTGTTCGATATTCACTTCCCAGATGGTTTCCTGCCCAACCCATTCACCGGCTTCAATTTTTCCCCGTACCAGCTTGTTCATGGAAACCGGTGAGTCCCGTTCCCGGCTAATGGTATTACAATCATAGCAGCGGTCACCGAAGTACAGATAGATCCAGCCGTTCTCGGCATAGTTGGGATGCAACACGATATCGAACAGCCAGCCCATGCCTCTCTCTATATCCAGGCGCGTATCGAGGCGATAAATATCGTCATAGGCCCGGGGTGTCCCTGCTATCAGTTTCGACTGCTCACCACCGCCACTGATGATGCTGACACCTTGTGTTTTTTCGGTCAGCAACAGGCGCCCATCGGGCAGAGGCTCGATCGAGAATGGCAGTGGATTGAGGTTACTGGCTACCGTTTCCAGGCGGAAATTATGTAGCTCTGTCTCGATCGTGCCAGGGGGGATCGTCAGCGGCATTTCGAAATTTGAGGTCTCGTAGTTAACGTCGGCGCGGGTCTCGAGGATGAACAGGGCAATGTTACGGATTTGCGCGTTGCTAAACGTATCTTGCCAGGTGGGCATACCCGAGTCCGCGTAGCCATTGCCGATGCTGGCGGTAATCTCTGCCATGGAGTCTCCATGGCGCAGTTCTCCACGTAGCGGCGTGCCCTGGGGCGCCCCTTCCAGGTTTTCACCATGACACACAGCGCAGTTCTCCTGAAACAGCGCAATCGAATCGGTGACGCCAGAGTAAGCCTGGGCTTGCGCGAAGGCGTCGGGCGCCACGATCAGAGTCGTTGGAAATACGATCAGAAAGAATTTTGAATACTGGCTCAGATTGTTCATTGCTATTTCCTGCTCGCGTTTTATTCTTCTGATCAATTTATAACAAATTTCTCGATGTGCAATTGCCGGCCTGACCCTATTGCCTTCCCGACTGTCGGCGGACCAACTCCAATGAATCCAGGAACTCGATCAGGAGTCGATTAGTGTCTTCTGGAGCCTGTTGCTGGTTTCGATGTCCTACGCCGGCTTGCAGTATTACACCCCTAAGATCGTCAAACCGGGGTCTGGCTCGGGCCTCGAGCTGATTCCGCGTCGCACCTCTGTTTACTATGTCCAGCTCACCGGCAATAAACAGAGCCGGTTGAATAATTCTTGCGCCCGCGAGTTGAGTCGTAAGCTCCCAGTTCAGTGTGCCGTTGCGGTAGTAGTTGATGCCGCCTCTAAAACCGACGTTTTTAAATTCGCTGAGGTAGTAATCGAGGTCTTCCTCACTCAGCCAATGCGGCAATCGAATGGGCTCACCGAGTCGTTTAAGCCAACCGCCCGCGCCGGCTCTTGGATCGGTAATTTCAGGTGGTTCAGTCGGGGTACCCGGTGATCTCGAAGTATAGAGTCGAGCGATGAGGGCTCGTGGGTCGGCATCGAATTCGGCTTCGGCTACTCCCGGTTGCTGAAAATAACGGGTATAGAAAAAGTCATCATCTGGATCTTGGCGCAGCGTGCGGACGGGTCTGGTCTCGGAACGTCCTTCATAGATGACGCTCAGACCGACAACGGCCCTAAAAAGATCTGGATAGAGCAATGCACTCTGCCAAGCAATCGGTGCGCCCCAGTCGTGACCTACAACTACGGCACTGTTTTCGCCAAGTGCTGATACTATGCCAGCGACGTCGGCCGTGAGTTCCATAATATTGTAGTCTTCGATATTTTCAGGGATGGTAGAGCCGCCGTACCCACGCATATCTGGCGCAACGGCGTGATAACCAGCATCGGCGAGCGCCTGCAACTGATGACGCCACGAATACCAGGATTCGGGCCAACCGTGAACAAGAATTACTAGGGGGCCTACGCCGGCTTCGACCAGCCGTAGTCTGATGCCGTTGGAATCCACATAAGTAACCTCGCCGCCGAAATTCGCGGCCAGTTCTTCGGTTCTGTCAGTATTCGTTGACACGGTTACCTGTTCAACATCGTTGCTGCTATTGCGCTGCAGTTGCATCCCCGCGAAGGCTAGCGCCGCAATAAGACTGAAAACGCCAATGGCTGCAGCTCTAGGTGGAATATTGGCTTTATTCATCTGTCACTACCAGGGTATTTTCACAATCTGCTTTCAAGTGCAGGTATTGAATGAATTTGCCAGTGTCTACTTTCGGCCAAAACCAGACTCTAAAAGTAACGCATCTTGTACTCTGTCCTCAATAATTCAAACTGTACTCGAGGCAAATGAGGGCATTTGAGCCTAATCCAGAGCGAACACCCAAAGTGCTGCTTCCCCAGGATTCGTATCCGTATAGCCGGTAAATCTATTCATCAGGCCGAGCCAGATTCCCGTGTGCAGGTTAAGCTGCCCGGCTACTACGGCGATGTATTGCTTGCCGTCGACGCCGTAACTGATTGGAAACGAAGAGGGGATGGCGTCGAGTTCAGTCTGCCAGAGAATCTCACCGGTTTGTTGATCGAAGGCCTTGAACGAATGGTCCAGGAAGCCAAGGAATACCAGACCTCCTGCCGTAGCCAGTGTCGCCGAGATCGGCGGTATTTCCTGCCGATGTTGCCAGGCCAGTTCGCGCCGCTCTAAATCGATGGCCTGAAGCCGACCGAAATTGCCATCGCTGCCGGGAATCGGCACTGCATCCATCCACAGCCCGCTACTGAGCAGCGTGCCCTCACCGTTAAGCAGTGTATCCATGCAGACCTCGAACATCGGCACGAACAACATCTTGGACTCGTTGTTGATGGAGCTGGCTTGCCAGTTCCGACCACCTTGATAGAGCGGACAAACCGTGCGAATAATTTCAGCGTCGGGGATAACATCGGGATTGATAAATTTGGTCCCGGTGACCGGGTCTATGCCGACGACGATATTTTGTATGCCCGGATCTACGGAAAACAGGTATTGACCTGTCGCTGCATCCACCGCATCGAAGAGGCCGGGCTTGCCCGCAGTTACGATCACTTTTCTGGTTTCGCCATCGATTTCCAGCTCGACGATCGATCGCTCGAATATCCAGTCAAGATCGAATTGATCGTTAGCCATGTGCTGGTAATACCAGACCAGTTCGCCGGTGGTTGGCCGCAGAGCGAGAGTCGCATTGGTGTAGAGCGCGTCGTTGCTAACCCCTTCGATGCCCAGGGGATACAGCAGGGGCCCGGTATTGTAGGTCGGCGAAACACCGAAGAAGACCAGATCCAGATCTGGGTCATAGCCACCCGTATTCCATACCGAGCCACCCTGACGCTGTTTCAGTGGGATGTTGTTCCAGGTGTTGCCGCCCGGTTCACCAGGCCTGGCCAGGGTGTTAAAGCGCCAGGTTTCCTCGCCGGTTTCCAGATCGACGGCGATGATAAAACCACCGCCGGGCACCCGGGACGCAGCCACGCCCTGAATTACCTGCCCACCTGCCGTCAGCGGCGCACTGCGCAGTGCATAGCCGGTGTTATCGTTCGTATCGATAGCGTGATCCCATAGCACACTGCCGGAGCGCGCATCCAGCGCTACCATGTGCAGATCCGAGGTAGGCACCAACACCTTGTCTTCATGCAGCGATATACCAAACTTATGGCTGGTAACGGCGCCGCCGTCGTGCCGGTAGCGCCATAATAGTTCGCCGTTGGTGGCATCCATGGCCAGCACCACATCCCCGGCACTATAGAGAAACATGATGCCATCGTGTACCAGTGGCGTTGGCATGTTGTTGCCGGGGGTCACCGCCTGGCGCCAGGCCAAATCAAGATTGGACACGGTTTGCCTGTTAATCGAGTCAAGAGGTGAAAAGCCCTTATTGTCATAGGTACGACGCCATACTAACCAGTCGGAAGTTGGGGGGGCTTGCAAGAGTTGATCGGTAACCGATGAATAATTGCGTAGTAAAGAGACATTGCTAGGGTCGGCTATTAGCGATTGCAGCGAACTGGCGTTGTTCCTACCGTATTGCTGGATAATTCCTCTTGGAGGGCTGCCGTCCTGCTGGGCGATTGCCGTGTTAACGAATTGTGCTACCAGTAGAACAAAAGCTGTAGCGATTTGTATTATCGTTCTCATTAAAATGCACCCCGCAAGTTTCAGTCGCCTAACAACCTAATTTCACAGGCTATTAATTCGTTGTGTCGGTTTCCCTTTGCCACCAGGAGCAGACTCTCAGTTGCCACTATTTTGGCGCCCTGATCGCTCCCTTATTACAAGCAACGGGCTACTTCAATTCAGCTCGACACACATGAGGTCTTCAGCGACAGTAAGCGCCCCAGAGTAGTTGTTACGAAAAATTACCAGGCTTTGTTTCAGCGCTTTCGGCGATGAAGTGGATATATGACTAACAACTACATGTCCCACTCCTGCGTCGGTAGCCATTTTCCCCCATACGCTGGGTTTCGCATGTAATTCTGCAACAAATCCAATTGCATCTTCGCTCGCTGCCAGATGAATTACCAGAAAATCAACACCTCGAATGAAATCGGTGAAAGTCGGACCAGAACCGTTTTGGCCACTGGTGAAAGCGATGCTGACATCCCCCAATTCGATTCGATAAAAAATAGTTGGTGCGTCCCCATGGGGGACGCCGGTTTGGCTATTATTATCTTTGCTCCTTTTCCCCCTGCTTAGCTTGTGCTTCCATGACTCGTGCTCCACGAAGCGCGCCGACCATGCTGTAATTACCTTCATGGCAGGAATACTCATAGATATGTGCCCTCTCGTCTCGGCTGAATGAGAATTCTCCGCGCCAGGGCTCCGTGTAGTAGACTGGATCATCTACCGTGTACTGATAAAACAACTCATCTTCCGACACCCGGGTAAAGCGCTCGGTCACGCGGGCATCGCTACTTATTAACATGGGCCTACCCATATTCGCGCGTGCTGGATTATGCTGGCTGTAATGGGAGGTTTCGACCACCAGGGTGTCACCTTCCCAGTGACCGATGGAGTGCCCTTCAAAGCTTCTGATGGCATCAGGCCGCCCTTGCCCGTCCATGTGGATGACGCGTAGCGGCACGCTTTCTTCACTAATGATCGCGATCTTGTCAGATGTCTGAACAATTCCATGAAACAACTGATATGCAAAAGCGCGCATGGGTGGGGAACCCCAGCTCTCTACGCAGCGCTCCACGCCGGGTCTTTGCTCAGGGTGATCGAAACCCGAGTCGCCTTTGAAGTAAGAGTACGCGGACATTTGCGTGCCGAGTTCGTTATAAGGCAGTACACCATTCTCCGGGTAAACAATGACGGAGCTACGATATTCACCTTTTACTCTGGCTAGTTTCGGTGGACCATAAATGTCAATATCGGGGTCATCATTGCCGGACAATTGCTGATAGACGGCCTCGGCGAGACCTGCCGCCTGTTCCGGTGATAGTGCCAGGGGCAGACCCTCGGGGCGTTCCAGCATGGTATTGAATCTGGTACTCCAGACACCCTGTAAGTCGGGTTGGCCGTGTTCTGTTTTCGGCACCTGGTAGCTGTTCGAAGACTGGGCGAAGCTCCATGTATGGAATAGACAGACGCTGAGTGCAATATAAAGGGCGCGTGCGTTCATAAATATATCCTTCGTTTAAGGGCATTGCGGCGGGGAAAACACATCCTTGATTCGAGTCTAACGGTTCCCCCTCGGCCTTTTTAATTCGTCTAAGCGTTTGCGGATGGAGATGGTCTTGATTTTTATTAATTATTTCCGAAAGAGTCTAGCATACAAGGGTTGATGACCTGTATGTGCGCACGTGGGAATTGATTCTGAAGAAATTCTGGAGAATTTCTAGTGTCCGTTCTGGGTAATAGCGGGCGTTAGAGGAGCAGGGGTCGGAGCGATAAGACAGATCTGAATCTATTTAATTTGTAATTAATGGGATACACTCGAGTCGCTATACTAGTTTCCTGCGTGCTTAAAAGGAGAACATTATGAAATTAACAAGAAAAATTATGCTAATCGCCTTAATTGGACTTTTTTCCCAATTTTCCATGGCGGATAACGCCTCATCTGCAAAAGAAATCGCCGATATCGTTGCGTCATTGAATCATTTCCCTTCTGATGCGGACAAGGCCGCATTGATGGCAATCTCCGCGGACGACAGCCTAGCCGAAGGCGTGCGAGCTATGGCTACAGCCGTTGCGAATTTTGCCCATTCTGCAAATGACGAAGGCAAATCAGCGATGGCCGAGATCCAGGCTAATGATCAGGCACCTGACCGCGCTAGGGCATTGGCAGGAATAATTGGCAGTCTCATGCACATGGCAAGTGCAGACGCGAAGGCCACGCTGGCAGCATTGTACCCTTAGCACTAGCTCTAGAATGACGAAAAGCCTCCCTATGTTACGAAGCGAGGCTTTTCTCTTGTTTACACTGAATTGCACCGCTTGTCGGCTGGACGGCTGCGGACCGCGTGTTTAGTTCTGTGCAAACCTGGCTGCAAGCAGACGCTTCCATGCCCCACTGCAATTACATCCAGGAATTCGATGGCGAAGAGCCTGCTAGGTCGGTGTGGGTGAATGCTGCGATTACCTAATCTGACAACTTGAACACATACAGTGCATTATGCCCGTCCGGGCTGCTCAACTCCGGTGCCAGGAAACTGCCGATGCGCCACGGGCTGCCGCCCTCACGGCCGGCAGGAATGGCGATGTACTGTTCGCCATCGATGGCGTAGGACACCGGGAAGCCCTGTGCCGATGTGGCGAGCCTGGTGCGCCATAGTTCCTCACCGTTGCTGACGTCGTATGCGTGGACGTAGCGGTCGTAGTCGCCTATGAACAGCAGGCCGCCAGCCGTACTCAAGGCGGCGGTCAGGAAAGGCGCGCGCTGCTCGACGCTCCAGGTCTCATTCATGGTGGCCACATTGTACGCACCCAGTTTGCCGAACTGCTCATCAGTGCCGGGCATGGGCATCCATCTGCGGTCCCCCTGATTGCCGCCGGAGCCGATTTCAAATGTAGTTTGCCGTGGCGACATCTCCATGCAGGACTGGCTGAGCGGGATGATCAGTTGCGCGGTGGGAGGGTGATAAGCACTGGACTGCCAGTTATGGCCACCGGCGGTGGAGGGGCATACCGAGAGCCACTCCCCTATTTTCATGTTGCGAATGTCTTGCCGATACCTCACCTGCCCGGTTTCCAGGTTCAGCTCCGAGAATACATTTTGATAGACTGTTTGTCTCAAGCCCCGGAATTCTCCATTGCGACGATCCAGCTTCCAGAGGACGCCGCTCTTGCCAATCGTCAGCAGGAAGGGCTCATCAAATATATCCACCAGCACCTGTTCGAATGCCTCGTCCATGTCCAGTGATTCGCCGGGCACGTGCTGTCGATACCACACCAGGCGACCATCGTCCGGATTCAGTGCCAGCGTGGAATTGGAATACAGGGCGGCATCTTCGGTGGTGAGGCCGCGACTCGCCGCCATCCAGGGCTTGGCCTGGGCGGTACCGAAAAACACCAGATTCAGATCTGGATCCCAGCTGCCGCTTATCCACACATCGACGCCGCCTCGGAATTCCACCGGTAGTCCGCCCCAGCTATCGTCCCCGGCTTCCCCTGGCTGGGCGACGGTATAGGTGCGCCAGAGTTCTTCGCCGCTGCGGGCGTC
>PCCP01000117.1 GCA_002731775.1 Gammaproteobacteria bacterium | reverse complement strand
TGTGGCGGTTTTTCCTACGGCGATGTGCTGGGCGCGGGAGGCGGTTGGGCCAAGTCAATTCTGTTCAATGACCGGATGCGATCACAGTTTGAACACTACTTTAGCAATCCCAATACCCTGACCCTGGGTATCTGTAATGGTTGCCAGATGGTATCGCTATTGCGTGAACTCATTCCAGGGGCAGAGCATTGGCCCAGCTTCGAGAAAAACCGCTCTGAGCAATTCGAAGGCAGGCTGAGCCTGGTCAGGGTCGAATCAACCCCCTCGGTTTTCCTGGCGGGTATGGAGGGATCTCAATTTCCCCTGGCGGTCGCCCACGGCGAGGGCAGGGCCCATTTCAGACTTGTCTCCGATCTGAAGGCACTGGATGCTGGCGGGGCTATTGCCCTGCGTTATGTGGACAATTACGGTGACAATACGCAAAGCTACCCCGCCAATCCCAATGGTTCGGTGGCAGCCATCGCCGGGCTGTGTAGCCCTGATGGCCGGGTAACACTGATGATGCCGCACCCGGAACGAGTTTTTCGTACCAGCCAAAACTCCTGGCATCCGCATCACTGGCGCGAAGATGCGCCCAGTATGCGCATGTTCCGCAACGCGCGCAGATGGCTGGCATGAGGTGAAGCTCTCGCAGCTCTACAAAATTGAATTTTACGTACCCGAGACTCATTTAGAGGCGGTGAAATCGGCCATGTTCAGCGCCGGTGCCGGCACCATCGGGGACTATGACAGTTGCGCCTGGCAAAGCCTGGGACAGGGCCAATTCCGCCCGCTACAGGGTAGTTCTGCCTATCTCGGTGAAGTTAACAAGCTGGAAACCGTGGCGGAATACAAGGTTGAGATGATCTGCGGGGAAGCCACTTTGGCCGCCGCGATCGCTGCCTTGAAACAAGCCCACCCATACGAGGAAGTGGCGTATTTCGTTTTGCCTACTTGGGCGCCAGATTAGTTCTCTAGCGCGTTGTTAGCGATGGAGCGAGCGGTCGCGCCTTGAAAGCGTTGCCTCGGAGACTCCGAGCGCGGTCGCCGCCTTTTTCTGCTTGCCTCCATAACTGTTAATGACAGCGACATAAAGATCGCGCCGTTAAGAGCAACACCCAGGGGCATGAGGGCATTTTCCTACAATTTCATCCGCTGACGATGGCTGCTAGTTAATTTACAGCAAAATTGCCTGGATGGTGTATTTACGACAGTGTCAGGTCTCCAGATCCAGGTGGCTGTTACTGATCAGGCTGGTAGTGATGCTGTGGTTTTCACCGTGGTGGATGTCGAACATCCGCACCGGAAATCGAGCATTGCGCAAATCCTCGAAGTAATGCTCCAGGGTAGTCTTCACCACGGGGAAGGCAATCTCATCCCAGGGGATTTCGGCTTCTGTGAACATGGCGACCTCCAGGGACTCGGCACCGGCGGCAAAGTCCAGGCTCGCCAGCTCGGCACGGAAGAACATGTACACCTGGTTAATTTTAGGCAGGTTGAACAGAGTGTAGAGACTGTCATTGCGCACCGTCACCTGCGCCCCGGTTTCCTCCACGGTTTCCCTGATAGCACCGACGAGGCTGGACTCCCCATTCTCCATATAACCGGCAGGCAGAGTCCATTTGCCGAGGCGAGGTTGAATCGCACGTTTGCAGAGCAATACACTCTCGCCGAAGGTGGGTACGGTGCCGACGACGTTCTTGGGATTTTGATAGAAAATGCTGCTGCAGTTTTCACAACAGTGACGTGGTTTGTCATCGCCTTCCGGAACGCGATAAACCAGGGGAGCGGCACAATGGTGGCAATATTTCATAAGCGGCAGCTCTGGGCCTATTTCCTGACTTATCAGTGCCCGTCCTGGCCTGGTGAAGTCACGAAGCGGGTGACAAACAGGCTTCAGAGCGAGGCTGGAAAGGTATCTACAGCATGGAGCCTTAGTTTACTGGTTTAGGGGCCGGGATAAAACTGGCAATAGCTGGCTTGGGGTTTTGTCTGCCCTCGTTTGCAAGCTGCGTAGGCCAATCAGGTGGGGGTACGGCAGGTGGCTTGGAATCTTCCGGCACAGTTCTTCCAGGTTGGTTGTTTAGATTCGGTTGATCTCGCAGTGCAAGCGAAACCTTTTCGAGGTCATATACGCTTCAATCTCACGCAGGCGTTGTTCCAGTGCGCTGAAAATTTTCGTGCACTGCTGGCGTGAATAATAGTTGCCGGCCTGAGTGCTTCCCTGTTGTGCATCGGCCTCGGATTGCTCAGCAAATTTCTCTTCAGTCTCCGCGCCGCGCTGAACTTCTTCCTTGTTGGCGTAGCTCTTGTGAACACCGTGTCGGCGGGCCCAGCGTGCGTCTCGTTTCTGCGCACGGCGTTCTCTTCTGGCTGCACGCGCTTCTCGACGACGCATGCGCCTGAGGTTGTGTCCCGTGTCCAGCGTATCGGGATCAGGGTCGAAGACGAACATGCAGATAATGTAGGCCCAGAATGTAAATGGACCAAAAACAAACAGGGATAACAGGGTCGCGAGTCGAACCGAGAACGCGCTGACCTCAAGATAATCGGCGATGCCACTGCAGACACCGGCGATGCGTTTATTGCTCAGATTTTTGTAGATGGGCTTGCGATAGTTCAGCTGCCGGAAATGATCAGCGGTCTTGCCCTTGCCGAAGTACTCACGTATCGATTCCGGCGTGATGTCCTTGTTCAGGCAGAAGTAGAGAATGAAGTAAGCGATGATCAGGGTAGGCCAGGAGATGACACAAATAACGAATACGACCCGAACCAGGGTAACTGGAATGTCGAGCCAATCCGCTATGCTGGCGCACACTCCCAGGCAGCGCCTGTCAACCCGATTTAGCTTCATACTACTCAATCCGGGATTCATTCTCTTGTCTCCACTCAGGTACTTCGGCGTCGAGAATGGATTCGAGTATAGCGATACGTTCCTGCATCGACTCCGCCATTGCCGACAACTCGCCCATATCGTAGTGCCCGTCTGGCTGTGCGCGCTCTATACGACGCCCCTTTCTTAATATCAAGATCCAGATAGTAACGGCACCCAGTACCATTGCCACAATTGATGTTATGAACTCTAATACGCCCATGTTGAAAACCTATTTATCTTGATTTTTATCTTTAAGCCTGGCTTTTAAATCTTGTAGTTCCTTGTTTATCGACTCTTGATTTGCAAGCTCCTCAAACTCACTCTGGAGGCCGCGACGTGCAATGTGGTCGCTGTCCATCTGGCCTTCCATCTGGTCAATCTTCTTTTCGTAGTATTCAAATTTGTCCATGGCGTTGTCAAGAGTATAGTTGTGCAACTGTTGATTCACATGCAGGCGTGATGCAGTTGCCTTGGTCCGCATGACAATCGTCTTTTGACGTGAGCGCGCATCATTCAGCTTCGCCTGCAGCAGCTCGATTTCGACGCTGAGCTTATCCAGGGTTTCATCGAGCTTGCCTAAATCCTTCGCGGTGATTTCGACGTTGGAATTGATATTGGATTTTTCTATCAGAGCCGCCTTTGCCAAATCCTCACGGCCCTTGCTAAGCGCCAGTTCGGCTTTCTGCCCCCAATCGACCGCTTGCTTCTTAAGCTGCTCTGCTCGCCGGGTCAGGGTCTTTTTCTCGGCAATTACCTTGGCCGTACCGCTGCGCACCTCGACCAGGGTTTCTTCCATCTCCTGGATCACCATGCGAATCATCTTTTCAGGATTCTCCGCCTTATCCAGCAGCGAGCTGATATTGGAATTGATAATGTCAGATAGTCTTGAAAATATACTCATTACTGATACCTCAAATGACTGGTTCGTCACTAATAGCCTACCTTGGTTGGCCTGTTTACCTCGCATCACTGCCAGGTGTAATTACTGCCGGTTCACGACTTGCTACTGAAGCAGGAGCAGTTTGTGTGCCAACATTTGAAATTTTTTAACTTATTGATAAGTATAAGAAATAAAATTCCGCTAAGTTGAATTTATGCGCCTGATAGCTAAATTACTTAACAAGTGGTAATTTTCACTATCAACACAGGCAGTAATTCGCAGTTTCTGCCACGATCTGGTGCGATTGCTGCTATAAATACTAAGCTGCTGTTATTAAAGGAATTATGGAGAATACAGAGCAGGCACCAAGGATGATTGGCGAATCTGCCAATTTTCTGGAAATGCAGGAACATGTTTCTCAGGTAGCGCCGCTGAACAAGCCGGTGTTAATTGTCGGCGAGCGCGGCACCGGCAAGGAACTGATCGCGGCCCGGATACACTTCCTGTCCCGGCGTTGGCAACAAAATTTCCTCAAAATCAACTGTGCCGCCATAAGCGAGACGCTGCTGGAAGCCCAGCTGTTTGGTCACGAGGCGGGAGCCTATACCGGTGCCACCAAACAACGTAAGGGTTACTTCGAGCGTGCCGACGGCGGCACCCTGTTCCTCGACGAGTTGGCTAACACGGCGATGCCGGTGCAGGAAAATATCCTGCGGGTAATCGAACACGGTGAATTTGAACGCCTCGGCGGCAATGAGACCATCAACGTCGATGTCCGCATCGTGGCTGCCACTAATGAGGACTTGCCGACACTGGCACAGCAAAACAAATTTCGCGAGGACCTGCTGGATCGACTCGCCTTCGATGTCATCACCCTGCCGCCCCTGAGACAAAGGTCCGAAGATATCCTGATACTGGCAGAGCATTTCGCCGTCGGCATGGTGAAGGAGATTGGTGGTGAGTTTTTTGCCGGCTTCTCTGACAAAGTGGAGAAGGCCTTAGGCAGTTATTCCTGGCCCGGGAATATTCGCGAATTGAAGAATGTCATCGAGCGGGCGGTGTACCAGAATGCCGATGGCCGCATTACCCGACTGGTGTTCAATCCCTTTGAGTCGCCCTATCAGTTAAACAAGTCGGCTCAGGCACGGCATGCTGCCACGGTCGATGGTGAAGCCGCCATGCCGAAACTGACTAATGTCAGTTCCTTCGATTTTAAGAACGAAATACAGAAATTTGAAATCAACTTGTTGAAACAGGCGCTGGGAAAGAACCAGTTCAACCAGAAGAAAGCCGCCGAGTTTTTGAACCTGAGTTACCACCAGCTGCGGGGCTATCTGCGCAAGTACGATCTGCTAGGATAATCGGGGCTAAGGTCAGGTCGGTAACAGCGGGTTAGAATATTAACTTCAATGAAATTTTAATTCCTGGCCACCAGAAGCTGATCACAGCAGAGTCTAGGCGAAATCTCTTAACAGGGACCGGCGGATCTGTTCGGGCAACTCCGGGGCGCTGTGCTGATAGTTCAGATGTTCACAGCGAATATTCCAGCTGGCGCCGCCGCGAGCCGCGGCAATCATCTCGTCGCTGAATTCGAAGCGCAGGAAATGCACTGCTGAGGTTTTCTTTGCGGTGGAGCGGGGCAGGTCCTCGTTCGCAATCGGATACGCCGGATCGATGTCATCGATCTGTATCGAGATCAATTCTTCGATGCCGATCAGTTGGCTGAGTCGTTGCGCCCTTTCTTCCGCATCCGGATATTCCAGCATGAAGGTGACTTTCAGGTTGCTGCCATCGGGGATCAGGGGATTGTAGGCGTCAAGTTCTTGATTGAGGTTGTCCTCGCCGGTAATTTTCTCGACACGGATTAATTCCAGCAGTTGGTAGCGCATCACCATATAGTCTTCGAAGTGCAACATGGCGTTTGGGCCCAGCGCCACACGACGGGTTTTCTTGTGTTCCATCATGGCCTGGCCAAGGCGGCTTGCGCCTAGTGTTGGTCCAGGCCCAATACCGTGGCCCGCCTCTCTCCGAGTCGCTCAGAGTACCCAGGGTCCCTTATCTTATCCCTTCACTACAAAGTAACATGATAACATTGCAATGGCAGGCAAGAGTGGGAGAATCTGCGGCAAGGCTCGGCTGACGAGACGTTCAACTGGGAAATCTCGAATTACATAAAAAGGTGCAATTATGACTGACCAAAACGTGGATAGCGCAAGCAAG
Source organism: Gammaproteobacteria bacterium (assembly GCA_002731775.1). Lineage (GTDB taxonomy): Bacteria > Pseudomonadota > Gammaproteobacteria > Pseudomonadales > Pseudohongiellaceae > UBA9145. The sequence continues at coordinate 2,522 of PCCP01000117.1, read as the reverse complement.
TGCCCGGTGATGAGCAGCACTCACCAGGCCGTTGGCAGCACAGCGAACCAACACTGGTGGCCGAACCAGTTGAACCTGCAGATCCTCCGCCAGAACCACCCCCAGGCCGATCCCAACGGCGAGAAGTTTGACTACGCCGAAGAGTTCAAGAGCCTCGACTTCGAAGCCCTGGCGAAGGACGTCGATGCGCTGATGACCCAGTCGCAGGACTGGTGGCCGGCCGACTACGGCCACTACGGACCGCTCTTCATCCGGATGACGTGGCACGCCGCAGGTACGTACCGCATCGCCGACGGCCGTGGCGGCGGCGGCGGCGGTAACCAGCGCTTCGCCCCCCTCAACAGCTGGCCCGACAACGTGAACCTCGACAAGGCGCGCCAGCTGCTCTGGCCGATCAAGCAGAAATACGGTCGGAAGATCTCGTGGGCCGACCTTCTGATCTTCACCGGGAACCGCGCCCTGGAGACGATGGGCTTCAAGACCTTCGGCTTCGGCGGCGGCCGCGAGGACATCTGGGCGCCCGAGGAGGACGTCTACTGGGGCCCTGAGCGGAAGTGGCTCGGCGACGATCGCTACAGCGGCGACCGGGAGCTGGCGAATCCCCTCGGCGCCGTTCAGATGGGCCTGATCTACGTCAATCCGGAGGGGCCGAACGGTAACCCAGATCCGCTCGCTGCAGCAAAGGACATTCGAGAAACGTTCCGCCGCATGGCGATGAACGACGAGGAAACGGTTGCACTCATTGCCGGCGGACACACGTTCGGCAAAACCCATGGTGCTGCCGCGGAGGAGCACAAAGGTCCCGAACCCGAGGGTGCCAGCATCGAGGAGCAGGGCTTGGGCTGGAAGAACAGCTATGGCAGCGGCAAAGCCGGCGATACGATCAGCAGTGGGCTCGAGGGCGCCTGGACCAACGATCCGAGCACGTGGGACCACGGCTACTTCGAGAACCTGTTCAAGTACGAGTGGGAGCTGACGACGAGCCCTGCCGGTGCGAACCAGTTCACCCCCAAGAACCCCGAGGCGCAGGGGACCGTGCCGGACGCGCACGACCCGTCGAAGCGGCACACTCCGATGATGTTGACGACCGACATCGCGCTGATCGTCGATCCGGTCTACAAGGAAATCTCGAAGCGCTTCTACAAGAACCCGGACGAGCTCGCCGACGCCTTCGCCCGGGCGTGGTACAAGCTGCTGCACCGTGACATGGGGCCCGTCGCCCGGTACCTCGGCCCGTGGGTTCCCGAGGAGACGCTGCTCTTTCAGGACCCGGTGCCCGAGGTCACGCACGAACTGATCGACGACGTGGACGTCGCTGCGCTCAAGGGCAAGATCCTCGCCTCCAGCCTGTCCATCTCCCAGCTGGTCTCGACCGCCTGGGCGTCGGCCTCGACCTACCGTGACACCGACAAGCGCGGTGGCGCAAACGGGGCGCGCGTGCGCCTCTCGCCGCAGGCGGAGTGGGACGTCAACGTGACGTCCGGCGTGTCGAAGGTGCTGGAGACCCTCGAGGGGATCCAGCGGGAGTTCAACGGCTCGCAGATGGGTGGAAAGAAGGTCTCGTTCGCCGACCTGATCGTGCTGGGCGGCTGCGCGGCCGTCGAGGAAGCTGCGAAGAACGCCGGGCACGACGTGCAGGTTCCCTTCTCGCTGGGGCGCACGGATGCGTCGCAGGAGCAAACCGACGTGGACTCATTTACCGTGCTTGAGCCGACCGCCGACGGGTTCCGCAACTACCTGCAGAAGGGCCACGAGCTCTCGTCGGAGCACCTGCTGGTGGACAAGGCATTCATGCTGACGCTGTCCGCTCCCGAGATGACGGCCCTCCTCGGCGGCATGCGCGTCCTGAACGCGAACGCCGGGCAGTCCGAGTTCGGGGTCTTCACCGACCGACCCGAGACGCTGACCAACGACTTCTTCGTGAACCTGCTCGACATAGCGACGGAATGGAAGGCGACCTCGGACACCGAGGAGGTATTCGAGGGCCGCGATCACAGGACGGGCGAGCTCAAGTGGAACGGCAGCCGCGTCGACCTCGTCTTCGGTTCGAACTCTGAGCTCCGGGCGATCGCTGAGGTCTACGGGAGTAACGACGCCGAGCAGAAGTTCGTGCGTGACTTCGTGGCTGCGTGGGACAAGGTCATGAATCTCGATCGCTTCGACCTCGCCTAATCTCGGTTCGCAGGTTTGCGAGCGACCCTAAGCTACGGTCAGTCTTCGGGGGATCACCGCCCATGAAGACCACGTTGGAAACACCCAGCGGCGAGAGCATACTGCTGCTGGAAGAAGGCCATTGCCTGCGGGACCACGCCCTGGAAGCCTGCAAATTACAGAGCGCCGATACCGACCTGGTCTACCAGGGCACGAGCCTGCATACCTTGGTACAGATGGTGGCCAACGGCCTTGGTTTGACGCTGTTGCCGCAGATGGCAGTGCAACCAAACGTGTTGGGTGATACCCATCTGCAGCTTAAACATTTTAGTAGTGAAAATGTGAGCCGGGAAATTGGCATGGCATGGCGT
>PCCP01000116.1 GCA_002731775.1 Gammaproteobacteria bacterium | reverse complement strand
CGGTCTCCAACAGTTCAGGATCGAGTCGCGCCCAACGCGCGGTCATAAAATCGATGGTCTCGACGGCACGCAGGGTAATCACATAGGAATAGCGACGTGCGTCACCTACTACACCGACGGATTTTACTGGCAGGAAAACCGCAAAGGCCTGGCTCACCTTGTGATAGCAATCGGCTCTGTGCAATTCTTCCATGAAGATGGCATCCGCTTGCCGCAGGATGTCGCAATACTCCTTCGTGACTTCTCCCAACACGCGGACACCCAGACCAGGACCAGGAAATGGATGTCGATAAACCATGTTGTAGGGGAGGCCGAGCTCGAGGCCTATCTTGCGCACTTCGTCTTTGAATAACTCCCGCAGTGGTTCGACGAGTTGCAGTTTCATATCCTCAGGCAGGCCGCCAACATTGTGATGGGATTTTATCAGCTGAGCCTTGCCTGTCTTTGAGCCGGCAGATTCGATTACATCCGGATAGATAGTTCCCTGCGCCAACCAGTTTACATCCTCCAGTTTTTCAGCTTCTGCCTCGAACACCTCGATAAATGTATTGCCGATAATTTTCCGCTTCTGTTCCGGTTCATCGACACCGGCAAGCCTGGAGAGAAACAATTCCTGGCTATTCGCACGGATCACATGCACGCCCATATTCTTGTCAAAGGTGGCCATCACCTGATCGCCCTCTTTCAGGCGCAGCAAGCCGTTATCGACGAAGACACAGCTCAACTGATCGCCTATCGCCTTGTGCAGCAGTGCTGCCACCACAGAAGAATCGACGCCGCCGGAAAGCCCCAGCAGTACCTTGTCGGTCCCGACCCTGGCTCTAATTGTAGTGATGGCGTCTTCAATAATATTGGCGGATGTCCACAGGGCATCACAGTTACAGATTTCGCGTACAAACCGTTCCAGAATGCGCAGCCCTTGCAGGGTATGAGTCACCTCCGGGTGGAACTGAATACCATAGAATGAACGTGTTTCATCGGCCATGGCAGAGACAGGTGCACTCGCCGTAGCCGCGATGATTTTAAACTCCGGCGGCACCGCGGTGACCTTGTCACCATGGCTCATCCATACATCCAGTTGTGGCTCACCGGAATCCGTAATCCTGTCTTCGATGCCATCGAGTAATTTATTGCTCGCAGTAATATCGACCTGGGCGAAGCCAAATTCAGATTTGGAGGACGCCTCTACTTTGCCACCAAAGTGCTCGGCCATGGTTTGCATGCCGTAGCAGATACCGAGAATCGGCACACCGGCAGCATACAGATAGGCAGGCGGGCGTGGTGATTCGGAAGTATTGGCAGATTCCGGACTGCCGGAAAATATGATGCCCTGGGGAGCAAAGTCCTCGAACGCGTCGGCAGCGACGGCATAGTCCCAGATTTCACAATAGACCCCCAACTCGCGAACGCGGCGCGCGATGAGTTGAGTGGTTTGGGAACCGAAATCCAGAATCAGTATCTTCTGGCTGTGAATATTAGCTGATGCCATTAACATCCCTACTTAAAATTTTTTAGAAGATTCTGCTACTGGAGCGACGCAAAACGAATGAGTCATTGGCTGTGAGAGCCGAGGCAAAAGCAATTTGAAAAGCTGAGCGTACATGTAGTATCTGAGAATTTTCTAATTGCTTTTAACCAAGCATCTCGTAGCCAAGGGCTTATTCCCACCTATGAAACTCGGTAGTTAGGTGCTTCTTTGGTAATACTAACGTCGTGGACGTGGGACTCCGACATACCCGGTGCCGTAATCTTGACGAACTGGGTCTTGGTGCGCATCTCGGTGATATCGCCGCAACCGGTATAACCCATGCTGGAACGGAGCCCGCCCATTAACTGATGCACGATCGCCGACATCGACCCCTTGTAGGGCACCCTGCCTTCGATGCCTTCCGGAACCAGTTTTTCGGTACCTGACTCGATGTTTTGAAAATAGCGATCACTGGAGCCTTGAGAATGTGACATGGCACCCAGGGAACCCATTCCACGATAGGCCTTGTAGCTCCTGCCCTGGTAGAGTTCGACTTCACCCGGGGCCTCCTCTGAGCCGGCAAGCAGGCTGCCGATCATGACCACGTGGGCACCGGCGGCAATTACCTTGGCGATATCGCCGGAGTATCGAATACCGCCATCGGAGATCACACACACTTTGGAGTTCTTTAGCGCCTCTACCACATTGGCTACGGCGCTAATCTGCGGCACACCCACACCGGTTACGATACGGGTGGTACAAATTGAGCCGGGGCCGATACCTACCTTGACCGCATCGGCTCCGGCCTTTGCCAGATCTTTCGCCGCATCGGCGGTGGCAATATTACCTCCGATGACGGCAATTTCAGGATGCGCATCTTTGATGTACTTGACCTGATCGAGTACGCCCTGGGAATGACCGTGGGCGGTATCAACCACCACCACATCGACACCCGCCTCGATGATCGCATCCACTCTATCTACAGAGTCAGCGCCGGTTCCGACCGCTGCCGCCGCCCGCAATCGACCCAGATTGTCTTTGCAGGCATTGGGAAAGTCTTCCGATTTTCGAATATCCTTGAGCGTAATCAAACCGCGAAGCTCGAAGCCACTGTTCACAACCAGGATTTTTTCAATACGGTGGCGATGCAATAATTCCTTGACTTCGTCCAGCGCGAAATCTTCGCCCACAGTCACCAACTGATCCTTCGGCGTCATGATCGACGCAACATCGGCATCGAGATTGGCTTCGAAGCGCACGTCCCGGCTGGTTACGATACCTACCAGTCCACTGCTGTCCAGCACTGGCAAACCGGAGATATTATGTTCCGCCATCAGCGCTACGGTATCGCGGACGGTCGCCGTTACCGGAATCGTTATTGGATCCTTGACGACACCACTTTCATATTTTTTAACGAGGAGTACTTCCCGCGCTTGCTTGTCTACACTCATGCTCTTGTGAATCACACCGAGGCCGCCTTCCTGCGCCATGGCGATGGCGAGCCGCGATTCGGTAACCGTATCCATGGCAGAAGAAACCAGTGGAATGTTCAACACAATTGCTTGTGTCAATTGAGATTCGAGTCTTACGGTTTTGGGGAGAACATTGGAGTGAGCAGGCAGCAGCAGAACATCGTCGAATGTTAGAGCCTCTTCAGCAATACGTAACATAGGATTTACCACCATCCACAAAAACGGCATTATACAGATAGTGTCTAAGCTTGTATAGATTCTACAGTTCGGCGACGAATTCGCGGGCCGGCAACGCCTATTAAGACTGGCTCAAGGGGTTGTAGCGTTCGTAATATTTCCCTGCCAGGCGAATCGTGACGAACAATGACAAATACACATAGCCCGGCACAGAAATCGTGCTTTCGTTCACGAGCAATGCCGCCAGGCAAGATAGCATCGCTGTCAGGGCGACAACAATCCAGGTCAATCTCATACGCTTGCAATAGTAGACCGCGTATTTCGTTAACACCAACTCCTGTTCATGCCTGAGTGAATTCTGATAGAGACAGATGATGATGACTGATAGAGCCACCAGCCCCAGGGCAAAATAAACAAATAGTTCCGCCATGCCAGACCAAAGCATTGCAGGTGGTTTGGTTCCCAGCATTCCGCGTGACAAATAGGAAACAGAGAGTTGGATCACCAGCTTTATTGGATACACGAAGATCAGCATCAACATAAACAACCCGAGACTGAGATAGATGGTCAGTGAATCCTGCAATCCGAAAGTCCGACTCCAGTTAGAATGAGCCAACCAGATCGAGCCGATGACGCTGGCGCTGATAATAAATGCCGGTATGTCTCTGGAAAGCAGAAATAACTCCTGTGGGCTGCGGTGAATTTCGTCGATACTGATAACCAGCATGGTAAATGCGAAGGCGAAGGCCGCGTCCACGAAGGTTTCGATTCGGGTCATGTTTTCGCCGCGCATGGTCCGACCGGCGTCCTGGCGACAGGAATCCAGAAACGATTGAGATAGTTGATCCATTACTATTCAAATTCCACACGGGCGAGGGCAATTCCATATTCACCGGACACCGAGTAGAGCAGGTAAATATCACCATCTTGCTGATAAATGGTGGGATCACGCAATTGATTAGCCCGCTCATCGATATAACCCCGACGCGAGGCTTCGATGGGAAGATTTACGCCTTCGAATTCGGTTGCCGGGCGTAATACTTCCACCGGCTCCGATTCCTTCCAGCTCATCCAGTCACCATCCATGGCGATGACGGACATGAAAACACGCTCGGGTGCGTGACCCGCCTGGGTCCAGAATACATGTAAGTTGTTGTCCCGAATCAACAAGGCGCTATGGCGCATGTTGTCATTAAAAAACCGTGGCCCCTGCTCAAAATCTCTCAGCCCATCTCGTGACCGATACAGATAGCCCGGCATCGCCAAGGCATAGTGATAGCCGCCGTGCTGAATGACCCGAAAATACGGTCGACCCAGCACCTGTGGTTTGCCCTCGAAATTGATGCCGTCTGAAGATAAAGCCACCCGCGTCAATTGCCGACCCACATCACGGCCATGGATATACATGATGATCTGCTGGTTGCCCTGGTCTATATGCACATCGGGTGAGGCGATGTGAGCGTACAAAGCGGCGCTGGTGCCGCTCGCCAGTGAGCACGGAGGACAGGTGGTGGGGAAATAACTCTGCTCCAGTTGCAATGAGCCTGGTTCGTACATAGTCCAGGGGCCGGTCACCGCATCGGCATACGCCAGGCGGATGTAGGTGCCACGATGGTCGGCAAAATACAGATAGTATGTGCCCAGGGGATTATCGATCCAGTCTGGCACCTTGATTAGCGACGGGCCCTGAATATTGCTACCCATACGCCCATCCATATGCGGCACGATAATTGGGCCATTGCCGAGCCGCGTAATGCGGGGAGCCGCAGGGGTATCGGAGAACGCCATATTGGCGAGGACAGCTGCTGTAATCACGCTGCCGAGAAGCTTATAAATAAAGTTTTGCATGGCCGGTCTTGGTGCTCCTGATGTCGCTACAGGGACCGTATTAGAATATTAACCGGCTCTCGTTTGCAAGGCTTTTACGCGGCCCTCGACCGCCTCAGCGCTTATTGTTAGTGCGGGTTATTGAATCAAAACTTGCATCAGGCCCGGCCACAATTTAACCTGCCCTCTTCCCTGGCCAACAAGCCTGACTACCGGCCGAATAAGCAAGCATGGATACAGAACAAAAAAATCCTGGCTCCTCACTTCGGGCTATCATCCGCGAACCGACCCTGCACTTCTTCCTGATCGCTGTGGCTATTTTCGCACTCTATGCCATTACCCGGGACGACAATGAAAACTTACTGGAAATCAGTCAGCGAGAAATCGACGCAAGGATATTCCTGCAGGAGCTAAGTCGAGGCGAAGAACTATCCGCAGAACAGCGCCAGTTAATTATTTCCGTTTACGTGGAAGAGCAAATACTGGTGCAGGAAGCGCTGGCGATGGGACTGGATAATGACGTGCGCATTCATGACATGCTGGCCCAGAAAATGCGCCACGTATTGAGTGCCAATGTAATCCAGCCCAGTGCTGAAGAGATGGAGGAATTTTATCGGCGCAATCGCCTTCGCTACGAAATCATGCCAATAGTCACGGCGGATGAAGTGGTTTTCGATACCACGGAACCGCTTAGCACAGAGGTGATGGCGCTGTTGGAAAACCAGGCGGAACCGGATGCCCTGTTGGCAGTCGAAGCCGGAACTGTTTCGGTATTACCACGAGTGAATCGCGTCGATCTCAGCAATATTTTCGAAGATGAGTTTTCGCAAAATGTATTTGCTACCAGTATTAACGAATGGATTGGCCCCTTCGCCAGCAATCGTGGTCAGCATTGGCTTAGAGTGACACAGAAAACCGCAGTACGGATTCCTTCACTGGAAGAAATTATTGACCGGGTACGGCTGGACTGGATCGGCGCAGAAGAGGAGTTGCGATTACAGCAGGAAATAGACAAATTGTGGGAGCGCTACTCCATTGTTATTATCGATGATGTCTGATCTGCACAGGCGCTACACAGTGTCACGTAGGCTCTCAACGCAGCTGTTCCTCATTTTTATTTGTCTATTGGGCGCACAAGCCAACGCTCACGACATCGATGTCACTGGTGTTGCCCGCGTGTTCATGGACGAAATGCCTAACAATCAATATCGGCTGTCCATCGTCGACCAACAAGTCCCGCCCCTGTTTAACATCGAACGAATCTTGCCGGCACGCTGCGAGGGTCTCGCGCCCGGGAATTTCAATTACCGATTTCAATGCGATCCAGCGCTGAACGTGGACGATCGAATCTCCTTTCCCTGGTCTTTCCAGGGTGTCGTGCTTGTCGCCAACTGGCGCGATGGCAGCAGTGTCTCCGGCTTTTTCCCCGGTGATGGTATCAACATCGAAGTGCCGCTGAGTGAGTTAAGGGCTGGCGCCGGCTCGCTCGGCAGCTTGGCAACCCGCTATCTGCAACTGGGAGCCGAGCACATTTTGTTCGGTATCGATCATCTGCTGTTCATCCTCGGAATGTTGTTGTTATTACAAGGTTTTTGGAAGTTAATACAGACAGTCACCGCCTTCACCGTTGCCCACAGCATCACCCTCGCCTGCGCCGCGTTAGGAATATTCCCGGTACCAAACGCGCCCATCGAAGTGTTGATCGCGCTATCGATCATGTTTCTCGCCCGTGAAATCATCATGGGGCAGCGGACACTGGTACATTCGAGGCCGTGGGTAGTGGCCTTTGCCTTCGGCCTGATTCATGGCTTCGGTTTTGCCAACGCCCTGGGTGATATCGGTCTCAGTGAGGCGGACATTCCACTGGCCCTGCTATTCTTTAACCTGGGTGTAGAAGCAGGTCAGGTCGCCTTTATTTCTGTACTCATAGTTGCTAACTTGCTGATCACGAAAATTCTCGCGAATTTATTGCGTAGTGCTCACCGCGGTCTGGCCTATGGCCTGGGCGGGATCGCTGCCTACTGGTTCGTCGAACGCCTACCCTCGTTGTTCCTGGTTTAAGGCCAGGTCTTGGGAGCCCAAAGCGGCATGTCACCAATACAAAAATTTGATGTTGTCGTGGTTGGGGCAGGATTCGCCGGCATGTATGCGCTGCACTACCTGCGCAAGCTTGGCTTCGCGGTGCGGGTGTTGGAGATCGCTAAGGACGTCGGGGGAACCTGGTATTGGAACCGCTACCCCGGCGCTCGTTGCGATGTCGCCAGCCTGGAATACTCCTATCAATTTTCGGAAGAACTGCAGCAACAATGGCACTGGAGTGAGAAATACGCAGTCCAGGCTGAAATTCTCGAGTATGCCAATCACGTTGCCGACCGCTTCGACCTGCGCCGGGACATTCAGTTCAACACCCACGTTAGTGCCATGCACTTCAGCGCAGCAAACCCCAGCGCTAGCAATCAAGGGGGCAGCGGTGTCGGCTGGCGGATCACAACCGATAATGGGGAAATCTTCCAGGCCCAATTTTGCATCATGGCCACCGGCTGTCTGTCCAGCAATAATATTCCGGATTTTCCCGGCCTCGATGATTACCAAGGCCTGCTATTGCATACCGGCCAATGGCCACATCAAGAAGTAGACTTCGCCGCTAAGCGCGTAGGCATGATTGGCACCGGTTCCTCAGCGATCCAGATAGCGCCGTTGATTGCCGCAGAGGCCGACTCCCTGATGATTTTTCAGCGCACCGCGAGTTATTCCATCCCGGCACACAATGCCAGCATGGATGCTGATCATGAGAGAACGATTAAGGCAGACTACGCCCGTTTTCGCGAGCAAAACTCCCAACGCTATGCCGCGCTGAACAATAATCCCAATTCCGTGCCCGCGCTGGAAGTCTCCGCAGCAGAAAGAGAGTCAAACTACCAGCAGCGGTGGGAGGCAGGAGGACTGCCGTTTCTGGCCAGTTTCAGCGACCTGGCTACCAGTCTCGAAGCCAACAAAACTGCCGCGGAATTTGTTCGTAACAAAATCCGCGGGATAGTCAAAGACCCCATCGTGGCCGAACTGCTGTGCCCGCAAACCGTGATGGGTTGCAAGCGACTGTGTGTGGACAGCGACTATTACCAGACATTTAACCGCGACAACGTCAGCCTCATCGATGTCAATGCCTGCCCCATCGAGCGCATCACCAGCGCCGGCATCAAGACCGCGAACCAGGAATACGAGTTCGATGTCCTGATTATGGCCACCGGCTTCGACGCCATGACTGGCGCGTTATTGCGTATCGATATACGCGGCCGGGACGGCTTGAGCTTGCGCAAAAAATGGCGAGACGGCCCGAAAAACTACCTGGGACTGACGGTAAATCGATTTCCCAATTTTTTTACCATCACCGGCCCCGGCAGCCCCTCGGTGCTGGCCAATATGATCGTAGCGATCGAACAACACGTGGAATGGATTGGTGATTGTCTTCAACACCTGCGTGCAAATTCAGTTTCTACCATCGAGGCCAGCAGTAAGGCTGAGGACCACTGGGTCAGGCTGGTTAATAAAATAGCCAATAAGACCCTGTTCCCCAGCGGCTGCAATTCCTGGTATACCGGTGCCAACATTCCCGGTAAACCCAGAATTTTTATGCCTTATCTCGGCTATCCGTCCTACGTGGAGAAATGCGAACAGGTTGCGAGTACCGGTTACCGCGGATTTGAATTAGGGAGCCTCTGATTGAGCTGAACAGCCACAGATCGGCTGATCCGCGGTTTGACCTGCATCAAACGATTAAGGCCGCTCGTCGCTGCCGAACGCAAATATAGTGCGTCTGCAGGCCGGCCTCCTGTGCAGAATAAACTAAAATACCAGTTCGATGGCTTAAAATATTGCTGAAATTCTGCTTTAATCCAGAATCTCCTGATGTTCACGCAGTGCTGACTCGGCAAAGCGGGAGCGCCCGAACAGATGACAGCGCCAACCTGAATCGAGACTTATCATGCAAAAGCGACACCGCCTCAAATTCTTCTTTCTCGCCACCTGCTTATTCTTCGCTGACAACGCCAACGCCGATATCTGGGACGAAGTGGAACACGGCTATGCCGACAGCGACGGCGTCAGGATACACTACGCAACCGTTGGTGAGGGTCCATTGGTGGTCATGATCCATGGCTTCCCGGATTTTTGGTATAGCTGGCGTCACCAGATGCAAGGCCTGAAGGAGCATTTCAAGGTCGTCGCCATCGATCAGCGCGGTTACAACCTCAGCGACCAACCGGAGGCAGAGGCCAACTACAATATGCGCTACCTGATTGGTGATGTGGCGGCTGTCATCACACATTTGGGGGCAGACAAAGCCACCATCGTCGGCCATGACTGGGGCGGAATCGTGTCCTGGCAGTTCGCCTTTGCGCTGCCGCAGATGGTAGACAAGCTGGTCATCCTCAACCTGCCCCACCCCAATGGCCTGGCCCGTGAGTTAGCGAATAACGCGGAACAACAAGAAAATAGCAGCTACGCCCGCACCTTTATCGAGGGTTCACCGGCTGATCCGGATATTCTGTTTGGTGGGCCAATGACCGCCGAGACCCTCTCATTCTGGGTTTCGGACCCGGATACCAGGGCACGTTATGCCGAGGCGTTTGCACAATCCAGTTTCGATGGCATGCTGGCATATTACAAGCAGAACTACCCCAGGGCCGGGACTAACACGCCAGCGCCACCCCCGGCTCCGCAACTCGACGTGCCATTGCTGGTCTTTCACGGGCTAAAGGACACGGCCCTGCATTCGGATGGCCTCAACAATACCTGGGACTGGAACGACGGTGATACCACCATCGTCACCGCACCGAACGCCAATCATTTCGTGCAGCAGGATGCGGCTGAGCTGGTCACCAGCACCTTGAAGTGGTGGTTGCTGGCAAGACCCTGAATCGCAGTCGGCCGCTGAGGGCTGCAAGCTCTATGCCACGGCGCTTACGGCCGTTATGGATAGTTAAATATTTCATTGACATCTGGCCATTTGCCGGTAAACTGCCCGCAGCTTGAAAGATCGCACTCTATTTATACCCATTTCGAAGTTTTCTACGTACTACCTCGTCCTGAACTTATAAGTATCGGCCCTATTTCTAGCACGCACTCCTGGTTTCCAGGAATAATCATTATATTTACAGGATAATTAGTATGTCTGACAAAATTACAGGAACAGTTAAGTGGTTTAACGAAAGCAAAGGCTTTGGATTCATCGAACGCGAGGGTGGCCCGGATGTGTTCGCACATTTCAGCGCAATCTCAGGTTCTGGCTTCAAGACCCTGGCGGAAGGTCAAAAAGTTGAATTCCTCGTTACCGATGGTCAAAAAGGCCCACAGGCCGAAGATATCGTAGCTCTCTAGGGAGTTCAGATTTGCAGGCCTTGCCCTGCAACCGCTGATAAAAGGGGCGAGCTCGAGAGAGCTTGCCCTTTTTTTCGACGCCGTTTATTGCCAAGCGGGGTTAAGGTTCCGAGCATAATAATACCAGCAGATCGCGCATGAGCTTATTCGAATTTCTCATGGGCAACGACTACCGCAAGTCTGCGTGCTAAGGGCTGGTGTCAGTTGCTAAGCTGGGGGGCTATGCTCAGTGACTCAATCAGATTTTGCAGGGCCGCTGGAATCGATTCCTGTTCAGCTATCGATCGAAAATAAGGCAGCAGGGGTTCCTCGCCCAGGGGCACGGGCCGCGCCACGCCATTTTGCAGCGCTATTAATTTATCGCCCTCTATTAACAAGCTGGCCATATGGCCACCATAGTATGCCGATATTCCCGTATCGATAACCAGCACCTTGCCGCCGAAGCGAGGAACGATTGTACCCAGACCCGGGGTATGACCCACTACGATCCGGTCTACATCATAAAAAGCCAGTACCGCCTCGACATGGGCTTGTTCCATGGCTTCGTCATTGTTCGCCAGGCCTCGATACCACAAGGGTCCGCTTTGCGTCTCAGACAGGCCCAGCACCTCCTCCAGCGTCCCTCCCAAATCGGAACGAATCCGGTCGTTGATCTCGCTGATGCTGGTGCCCAGGACTTCCGGGCTTATGCCGCCATGCAAGAACAGGGAGCGATTTATTTTGATCACCGCGTTGTGCGCTCGCACCCAACTTCCAAACTCCCCATCTACGCTCCAGGCCATGCGATGCTCAACGAATCCGAGTGGATAGAGACTGTCAAATTCCTCTCTATGGGCAGCGTCGGTAACAAACTCCGGATTTGCCACCAGCAGGCGGGCTACCAATCGTTTATACAAATTATCGCGCAAGGTACGTGCGCGCCGACTCCGTAGTGCCTCATATTCATCGGCATGAACATAGCGCAGATCCCCCAGCATATTCATGGCCTCGTGATTGCCGATCAGGGCATGCACCATACCACCTCCGCGCCTGGCCTGGCGCTCCAGATTCTTCATATGCTCGATGATCTCATCGGTATCGGGGCCACGATCCGGCAGGTCGCCTAGCTGCACAAAATGGGTGTCGTCTGCTGCCCAGTTGCCTCTGCGGTCGATCAGTCCGGCGGCAGTCAGCACCTTGACAAAATTTTCGTAGTCGCCGTGGATATCGCCTACGGCGACAATGCGCGCAACTCCATGCCAATGATCTTCCGCCGTGGCCAGTTGCACCACAAAGCTTATGAATACAAGCAAAAAACCAAGCAGAGAATTCTTAATGAACGGTTTCAATTCAGTTCCGGCCCGACTCTATCAGCGGCAACCCCGGACAATTTCTCGTTGCAGTTTGCGGGGGTTGTTGATGACCTCATAAAAAGAGTCAACAAATTTTATGGTACGATTCACGGCGCGGACACCGATGTAAGTGGTGTCGCCAATGATAGTATTTAATCCCTCTTTTGCGTCCTGGTAGGTCTTGATGGCGGCACTTAATATATCATCGGGTACGCAGAACCCCCGGTATAAACGCGAGCGGTTGCTACGCAAATTAAAATCCGGCCTCGGTTCCGGCGCGTAACTGGCATCCACAAACCCTGAGGCATCGAAGTCATAAGGAATGGGAAAGTATTCGCCATCTGCATTCACCAGCAATTTTGAGTTATGACAACAGGCATCGTTCTCTGGGCCTCTGATTATTGAATAATCAGTATTCCCGATCAGAAACATAAACAGTGAGACCAACACACCCTGACGCGCATTCAATTCAGTCCTGGAAATACCATTCGACTCAACCTTGTCCATGCCGAACCGATCTGCCAGGCGGTTCTGATGCTCGATGAAAAAGGCCACGTGAGTGCGGACATCATCCTCATCTTCGCTGTCAACATAAGTCACGTTTAGCAGACGGGTACCGAAGTCGTAATCAGAAATCTCGCTAAACATGGTATAGACCTGTTGTTCCCTGACAAGATAGTCGGCATAGCGATTCTGCCTGCCACATTGAACCACCAATTTCAGGCGATTCTGATTTGCGAACAGGGTGCCCTCCAGCTGCCCACGCTTTAAATCCACCCACAATTGTGAATATCGGCAGTTGCTCTTGATCAGACGATAATTTCCCCGCACCGCCAATTCAACATCGAGATTTATGGTCGCGCCGGCGCTATCGACGTAACTGAGCACACCTGCATACTCGATTTCCTTGTCCCGCTCTTTGTCAATACGACCGAAGGGTGCTGTAATGGTGATTTCGAGGCGCTCGGTCGATTGAAAAAGCAGGTCAGATTCTGCCGCTTCGAGCGATACACTAGTTAAGATTGGAATCAATAGAAGCGATAGACGTTTTAGCATGATGTCGTACCTCCAAGTTGCAGGCTTTGCGTGATGTGGTGCTCCCCCGTGACTAGGGCGGCTCCACCCGGGGACAATCACACCTTCAACCGAGTGTAACGTCTCACCCGAATAGCCGCAACTACTGCAAATTTGAATTTACTTTCAATAATTTCTTGATTAGCATCAGTGCAGAAGTTACTGGGGAAAATAATGAAAAAGTATCTTTCCATCATCGATCGAAAGACAGCAGAGGTGGTCGTTATCTGCATTACCGTCACCTATCTGTGTTATATCTTCGATTTCAGTTTCGATCTGAACGTTATGTTTTTGAGTATCTCCGTAGTCTTTCCCCTGGTTTTCACCATCAGGGCAGCCTTCAAGCGACGGGACAATGTCATCAGGCTGCTTAGCATCTTCAAATCATCCCTCAATGCGGTTTATCACTGCTTTGCCATCAATACCAAGCTCAGTGACAGCAATAAGAAGCAGGTTGCAGACAAACTCAATGCTATTTCAATCATGTTTTTTGGTGCGCTGCGCGGTGAAAAATACGACTCTAATAATGTACGTGACAAAATCAACGAAGTATTCTGCTTCCTGAATGATAACCGGGATTCGATATCCAACAGTATCGCCATCAAGATAATTCGTTTCCTCAAGGACGTGCACGCCAGCATTGAAAATACCGTGGGTATAAAAATGCATGGCACACCGGTCAGTCTCAGGGCCTACTGTCTGATCTTTATTTATATGTTTCCGTTCCTGATTATTCCAACCCTGTTTTACGACCTCGGCACTGAAGACCCCTGGATTGTCTATGCCCTCGGTATCATGCATGGCTTCATCCTGATTTCCCTGTATAACGTGCAAAACGCGCTGGAAAATCCTTTCGACCAGGTCGGACTGGACGATATCAAGCTGGAAGAGTTTCACTACCAGAACAACCTCCCGGCGCTGGACAAAGCCTGATTAACCAGCACCCGCGAAACTCTGCTAATATCCCCCGCCAGCAATGACTGGCTGACCTCCTGCCCGGCACGAGCATGGCAATGCGATACCGTGACCAGGAATTTAATCTTCGACAAATCATCTCTATTGGAATTGATATGCTGGCAAAAGCCCTGTGGTTCGCACTGGTTTTAGTGACAGGCTCGAGCCTGTTCGGCGCCGTAGATTCCACCATGCCAGATCTCGTCGGCAACAGCGGCGATGGTTACTCGGTGAAGATTTTTAGCCAGCTATCACCTTTGGAAATCAACCGCATTCATAGCTGGCACATCGAAATCACCGATGTCGGCGGCAGGCCGGTGAGCAACGCTCAGATTACTGTTAGCGGCGGTATGCCTGACCATGATCACGGCCTGCCGACACAGCCCCAGATAACTGAGGAAATCAGAGCCGGTACTTATCTACTCGAGGGAATGCGCTTTCACATGCCAGGCAAATGGCAGATCGTGATCGGCTTCAGGCTCGGCAACCAGCTCCACAGCGCCTCGATAGAATTCCAGCTGTGATGAATAAATTGCCGGGGATACTGGCCCTGCTGCTGGTGGCTGTATTGGCCTGGCGCTATGTAGCGCTGCCACTGCCCCCACGTTGGTCTGAGCAGGAAGTCCGGCTGATACAGTCACTGGCGCTGGCGAGTCTGCCGGACCTGCCCCCGGATCCCGGTAATCACCTCGCGGATGACCCGGCCGCCGCCGAATTAGGCCATCGTCTCTACTTCGATTCCCGGCTCAGCAGCAACGGCAAGGTTGCCTGCGCCAACTGCCACCAACCCGAGCTGATGTTTACCGACGGCCTGGCTCTGGCGATGGGCAAGAGCATCGGCCCACGTCACACCCCGTCCCTCGTAGGTATCGCTTATAGTCCCTGGTTTTATTGGGACGGCCGCAAGGACAGTCAATGGTCACAGGCTTTGGCGCCGCTGGAAGCCGCCGTTGAACACGATAGCGATCGAGTCGCCATTCTGCGCCTGATCCTGGCCGACCAGCGCTACCGGGAAATGTATGAAAATCTGTTCGGCCCCTTACCAGCGCCAGATCAGCTGCCAGATGCCGCCTCGCCGCTGGGTAATGCCGAGCGACTGGCGACATGGAATAGCATGGAGACTGCCACGCAGACAGCTGTAAGCACAGCCTTCAGCAATCTCGGCAAGGCCCTGGCAGCCTATCAGCGCCGGCTGCTACCTGGCCCGGCAAAATTTGACGACTACGCCACGGCGATCGCCACCGACCCCGGTACGATGCAAGCCGGTTCGCTATCGAGGACGGAGGTAGGAGGACTGCAGCTATTCCTGGGCAAGGCCCAGTGTATAAGCTGTCACAATGGCCCGCTGTTTACCAATCATGAATTTCACAACACCGGTGTCTTCGCCATTGCGGGACAACTACCCCCTATGGGCAGGTATGATGGTATTCGCACGGCCCGCGAAGATCCGTTTAACTGTCTCGGAGAATTCAGTGATGCTTCCACGAGTGAATGCATCGAACTGCGTTTCGCGCGGGACGAAAACGACCTTGTGGGCGCACAAAAAACTCCGACCCTGCGTAATGTCACGCTCACCGCGCCGTATATGCACGGCGGACAATTCAAGACCCTCGCCGAAGTCATCCAGCACTACAACGACGCCCCCACCTCCATGCTAAACCACAACGAAGCCAAACCCTTGGGACTACGAGCCATCGAAGCAAGCCAGCTCGAAGCATTTCTGCACACCCTGACCGCCCCGCTGACCACGGAAAAAAAATGGTTAGCAGCACCCAATTACTAATAGCTTTAGCCGCAGTCACTGAAAGGTTTTTCTAAGAGCGATTAATCAGGTAGCGCGAACACCCAGATCACCCCACCCTGGGGTACGTAGTGATTTTCGCCTTTTACCATATTCAGTAGATTCTGCTCACGCTGGGCGTCGACTCCCCAGCCCGACTGCACCGCCACATATTGCTTGCCATCTAAGGTATAAGTGACGGGAACGCCGGTGATACCGGAGTTTGTGCGTTGCTGCCAGAGGATTTCGCCGGTACTCGCATCGAAGGCGCGAAAGTAGCGATCGTTGGTGCCGCCCATGAATACCAGCTCACCCGCTGTCGCCAACACCGGTCCCCAGTTTTGACTCTCGAAAGTGGCGGTCCAGACCCGTTCGCCCGTGTCCACATTCCAGGCCTGTAGTTCCCCGACATGATTGGTGCCAGGTCTCACAAAAAACCCACCATTATCGGATCTGCCCCTGCCGATATAGGAACGACCTGCACGGTACTGAATCTCTTCACCGATCATGGTAGAGCAAACATTGTCGTTGGCCGGGATAAATAACAGGCGAGACTGCGGATTAAAAGCGGCAGGCGGCCAGTCTTTACCCCCCCACAGCGACGGGCAGAAGCTGGCCTCGTAACCAGTGCCCGGCTTCTTGCTCATGTCGTATTCGGGACGCCCGCTGACCGGATCGATGCTGGTGAACACATCCTGGTAAACATAAGGCATGGCATCGACAAAATTAATCGCCGCGGCTTGCCGTTCGAGAAACCATAGATAGCCATTGCGCGCAGGATGCACCATGCCGGTAATAGTGTTGCCATCGCGCTCAAAATCGATCAGTAGCGGTGCCGACACTTCATCCCAGTCCCAAGAGTCATTCCAGTGATACTGATGATGGGATTTTAATTCTCCCGTGCTTACATCCAGCGCTATAACGGAAGTGGCGTAGAGGTTATCTCCGGGGCGGGTGTCACCCATCCACGGTCCGCCATTGCCAGTACCCCAATAAGCCAGATTCAATTCCGGATCGTAGGAACCCGTTATCCACACCGGCACCCCGCCGGTTTTCCAGGTGTCACCGGGCCAGGATTCGGAACCCGGTTCACCCGGCGCGGGAATGGTGAAGGTCTTCCATGCGGGTTCGCCGGACATGGCATCGAAGGCCTCTACGAATCCGCGAATGCCCAATTCACCACCAGATACACCCACCATCACCTTGCCATCGGCGACCAGCGGTGCCATGGTCATGTAATAACCCGAGTTATAATCCTCGACTTCTACCTCCCAGATTACCTCGCCCGTCAAGGCATCGAGAGAAACCAGGTAGGCATCCACCGTTGCCAGGTAGACTCGATCTCCATACAGTGCGACGCCCCGATTGGTCGGATGCAACTGTTGCAAATCGTCCGGCAGAAACCTGATATAGCGCCAGATCATATCGCCGCTGCGAGCATCCAGGGCAATGATGTGATTTTGTGGCGTGCTGACATACATATAGCCATCATTAACGATCGGCGGTGCCTGGTGTCCCTCTCTGAGCCCGGTCGAGAAACTCCAGACCGGTCTGAGTTCATCTACATTGTCTGTGTTGATCTGATCCAGGCTGCTGTAACCGTGGGAGTCGTAGGAGCCACGATACATGAGCCAATTACTCGCCTCCGGGTTTTGTAATCTCGCATTTGTTACTGGGTTATAGGGGGGCAATGATTGCGCCAGAGAATTCAGGGACCACGCTAGTACGGCGCAGGCGAGCAGGAAACGGCTGGTTGTTTTCAACATGACTTATCCTCTAATTGATTCTTTTAATTCCAATCTTCTTTCCGGAAAGGCGTAGCTTAATTAAAACTGCTGGGTAAAACCGACCCGGCCGCGAAAAACCGCTGCCACTAAAACCACACCATCGACAAGTTCCAGCGGCAGCATTGCCAAAGGTCGTGGCGCCGGGCCACCCACCACCTTGCCACCTTCATAGATATCAAATTGGGATTCATGACAGGGACAGGCCATGTTTAATGCCTTTGCATCCCAGTCGATCACATCACAGCCGGTATGGGTGCACACTGCCGAGTAGGCGACCACACCCGCAGCCACGTTGTCACGATAGCGTTCACCCATGGCATCAACGTCGATGCGGGTAATCATCACCCGATTCAGGCGTGAGCCATCACGCAGGACTTCGGTTTCCGGGTCTTGTGCCAGCGCCGACACCGGTTTTTGATTCAGCTCCAGCAATTCCGGTCGTACCAATTCGCCCTGGTTCGGGCCTTCTTCGAACACCAGCCGATCACCAGGCTGTGGTCGCATTCTGTCCGCTGGCTGCCCCAGCGCCGACAGTGGCAAGCCGATGCCGCCAAGCAGACCCAGTTTAAAAACAGTTCTCCTGCTGACGGTCTGGCCGATTCCCCGCCGCTCTGTGTCGTTCCCTACCCGGGTTCCAGCCCGTTTGCCCCGTCTTGAAACCGTCATAACGCTCCTGTGTGATACCTGGTCACCGTGACCACCCCCGCAGAAGGTATCAAAGTGGCTCCAAGCCTGCAATTAAGAGCGCAGCCAGACAGGTTTCGGCGATCGGGCGTATACCCCGCAGGAGACAACAGCGCGCGGATTGAGTACCATCGGCGGGCATAGCAGCGGATAAAGAGTCCATCACCATGATGATGACCAAGAGCCTGTCATCCAAGCACTGCCTGTTTTTACTGGCATTGTTGGTCCTGCCCGCGCCGGCGTCGATGGCACAACAGATTTTGCTG
Source organism: Gammaproteobacteria bacterium (assembly GCA_002731775.1). Lineage (GTDB taxonomy): Bacteria > Pseudomonadota > Gammaproteobacteria > Pseudomonadales > Pseudohongiellaceae > UBA9145. The sequence goes on along the minus strand of PCCP01000116.1, from coordinate 3,369 downwards.
TCTGATCAAACCTGGTCCGCTGACCTCATCAGGCCGCGAGGACAACCCGTAATCCCCCTGTTTGACGGCTGGTTTGCTAATGCAGATGGCAGCAAGAGTCTCTGTTTCAGCTTCTTCAATCTCAATTCCGAACAGTCACTGACAATTCCATTAGGGACAGAGAATTATCTAAGCGACGCCAGTCTTGAAGCCATTCTGCCCACCCATTTCGATCCACTGCCACCGCGCTATCGGCACAAATTCTGTGTTTTTACCGTCACCGTGCCTGCCAGTTTCGGTATCGATGAAACCGTGGTGTGGAATCTGGCCAGCGCCAGCCAATCTCTGAGCATCCCCGGTCATATTCTGCCGGCGTATGTATTGGACGAGCCGGCTTCCGGCGGTCGCGGTGACGTCGCGCCGCTGGTGAGATTATCCGCTGACGGTGTCGGCGTGCGGGGTCGCAAGGGCATATTTTCCGAAGCTTCCATTAGCGGACGGGTGGGGGAAGCTGTAAACTTAAGCGCCTGGGTCGAACACCCCGATGAGGAAATATGGCTGGGCTGGGCCAAGCATTCTGGACCGGGTGCTGTTGAATTCGGTGAACTGGAATATATGATGAAACCCGGTGAAGGACCCACCGAAGTTAAAGCGACGTTCGCAGCTGCGGGGCGCTACATTATCCGCATGCAAACCATCGACAGCATTGCGGCGTTTGAATTTTACTGCTGTCATACCAATGCCTATTTTATGGTCGATATAAGTAACTAAGAGAGTCGAAGCAGCAGGGAATAAATACACAGCTTGAGACCCGCCTCTAAACAGGAGCGCCGAATGAACAGTTACAGGCAAACACATCGGGGTAGTATTTTACAATTAGCCGTCTTTCTGGTGCTGACGGGATTCGCCAGCAGCACGCTGGCCCAGGACGGGAGCGCCTTTGCCCCTGACTACGCCAGGGATGTGGCTCCAATCCTGCAGCAGAAGTGCGTAAGCTGCCACAATCCGGATGGTATCGGCCCGATGCCGTTACTAAGCTACCAGCAGGTAAGGCCCTTCGCTGCCCTGATAAAAGACAGAACCGGCAGGCGCATGATGCCGCCCTGGCATAATGATCCCAACACCGGTATTCAACAGTTCAAGAACGATGCCTCGCTGACGGAACAACAAATAGCCACGCTCGCTGCCTGGGTGGATGGGGGCGCACCCGAGGGCGACCCGGCAGATCTGCCCACGCCGATCCAGCTGCTCGCTGGCGCTGCCTGGCACCTCGCCGAGGAGTTAGGCCCACCTGATCTGATTATCAAGTCCAAACCATACGATGTAATCGCCAATGGCCAGGACCAGTGGTGGACACCGGATGTGCCATTTGAAGGCCTCGAAACAGATCGCTGGCTGCGCGCGGCGGAATTTAAGCCGTCCTATCCCCTGGGCAAGAAAGTCGTGCACCACGGCCATGCGGTGTTGCAGCCCGCCGGCGGCGGTCGTTCGGTAGCACTGGCTAGGTATGGCGTCGGTAAGTCCTGGGAAATTTACCCGCAAGGCACCGGCATGCTGGTGCCGGCCGGTGGTAACATCGCCTGGAACCTGCACTATTTTCCGGTTGGTATCGAGGGTGATAACGATGTCGTCGAAGTCGGCCTCTGGTTTTATCCCGAAAGTCAGCAGCCGGAACTCGTCACCAATGGCGAATCCATGTTCAGGGTAGATGGCCTCAATGGCATGGCCAGGGGGCAGGACATCATGATCCCTCCCCATGGCTACCAGGTATTACAGGGCACCCACGTGTTGCAATCACCGGCGGTGATTCACAGTTTTCGTCCCCACATGCACATGCGCGGCAAGGTGATGACCATGACCGCCATTTACCCCGATGGTCGCAATGAAGTGCTGAGCCAGGTGAATAAGTACAATCACAACTGGCAGATCGCCTACATCTATGCCGATGAAGTTAAGCCCATATTACCCACCGGCACGGTGCTGCAATTTACCACCGTGTTCGATAATACGGCGAACAATCCAATCAACCCGGACCCCAATCAGTGGGTGGTGTTTGGCCGGCGGGGTGTCGATGAGATGAGTCATGCCTGGGTCGGCATCACCTACATCGATGAAGAGCAATATGTGCAGGCCATGGCGGAGAGGCGAGCAATTGAGGAAACCCTGTCGGTGAATTAAATCGATCGGTAGGGTCGACGGCCGGAGCCACTGCGATAATCGGCGGACAACCAATAACAAGAGATTGTGGCATGAGTAATCCAATCGTCCGCAAACGACTTCTGAGCGTTTCGCTGTCGTTTGCAGCCTTCTGGGCTGGCACCGCGTCGGCACAGGAGCTCGTGCAGGCCAGCTTTACCCAGACCCAGGCTGGCACTGGCGCCACCCTCTATCAACAGAATTGCGCCACCTGCCATCTTCTGGATTTGCAGGGTTCATTCGAAGCACCGGCTCTTGCCGGTAACAACTTCACCAGCAACTGGTCAAATCGAGGTGTCGCCGAGCTGCTGGATCTAATCAGACGCACGATGCCGCCACAGGCGCCGGCGAGTCTGGTGGACGCGGACTACGCCGCCCTGGTGGCGCATTTACTGAACTCCAATAACATCGCCCCTGGCTCCCAGTCACTAAGCTTCTCATCCACCGCGGTAGCCTTTATTAGCAGTGGGGCCAACGCGGTGCAGCAGCAACCACCGCGACTACCAGTTCCCGGCAGAGCCGGTACCATGCCCACTCCCTCTGCTCGCAGCAGCGTGCCGGAAGTTGCCACCATCTACCGGTCTGAACGCGCGCTGACCCGCTCCTTGGAAGCGCTGCCGGGTTTTCGCAACGTCACCACGGCTGAGCTGATCGACCCTGCCGCGGCCGACTGGACCTATTGGCGCCGGACTCCACAGAGCCAGGGTTTTACGCCACTCACACAAATCAATACCGACAATGTTAAAAGCCTGAGCCTGGCCTGGGTCTGGGGCATGGGTCCCGGTCGCAGCCAACCGGCGCCGCTGGTTAGAGATGGGATTATATTTATTCCCAATTTTGGCAACGTCGTACAGGCCTTAAATGGTAGAGATGGCACCTTATTGTGGGAATATCGCCGACAGTTTCCGAAAGGAGGTCGTCAAGGTGGGCATCTGCGTACGCTGGCGATGTGGGAGGACATGATCTACGTAGCCACCACCGATGCACACCTGGTGGCACTGGACGCCCGTACCGGCGCCGTGCGCTGGGACGTTGAAATTGCCGACAGCAGCTTAGGCTACTCCAATACCAGCGGCCCCATAGTAGCCAATGGCAAGGTCATCAATGGCATCACCGGTTGTGGCCGTTTCTATGAAGAGAGCTGTTTCATCACCGGCCACGACGCCCGCAGCGGCGAAGAACTCTGGCGCACCT
>PCCP01000115.1 GCA_002731775.1 Gammaproteobacteria bacterium | reverse complement strand
TTGCGTGCGCCCTTTATGTAGTACAGCTCGTGGAGTCTGGGTTTTGGTGCCGGCAGGAAGAAGCCATCGGGATCGTTGTAGAGTCCTTCGTTGCTTCCGAATACGCCGACCAGCTTGTCGACTTTGTCGTAATAGGGTTTGACATCGTCATAGCCGATGGGCCAGTTATCGCCAAGGCCATCGGAGTCTTTGCGTTTGAAATCCAGGGGCCCGAAGCGCAGGGAGATGCGGCCCCAGTGATTGGTCCTGCCGCCGAGCATGCGGCCACGCCACCACATGAATTCTGTGTCGCCTTTCTGGGTGTAGGGCTCTCCATCCAGTTCCCAGCCACCGATGCAGGAGTTGTAGTCACCGAAGGGTCGACGCGCGGTGCTGGCGCCCCGACGTGGAGATTCCCAGGGATTTCTTAGTTGTGTACGTTGCGCTTCATCGGCGGGGTCGTAATAGGCGCCGGCTTCGACCAGGGCGACTCTGAGACCGGCATTGGCCAACTGCAGAGTGGCCATACCGCCGCCGGCACCAGAGCCGACGATGATGACATCATATTCGTGTGCTGCCATTTACGTTGCTGTCCCTTATTGGACTACACTAAAAGCGGATGCGACTGAGATTGTTGTAACTGTATGCGATCGAGTTGATGCCATCGTCGGGATTATCATGCTCGATAAAATAGTGTTCGAATCCGGCGACATCGGCGTAACTGAATAGCTTGGCGAAATCGATTCCGCCCCGGCCCACGTCTACCATGCTGCCATCGCCTGCACGGTCCTTCACGTGCAACATCGCGAAACGACCGGGATGCTTCTCGAAGTAGGGAATCGGGTCTTCACCGGCGTCCACGATCCAGTACAAATCCATCTCCATTTTCACCAGCTCCGGTTCGGTCGAATTCAGCAAGGTGTCATAACCGGTCTTGCCAGCTTGCTCTTCAAACTCGAAGTTGTGATTGTGATAACCCATTTGGATGCCGACAGCCTTGCCGGCCTCACCGGCGCGATTCAGCAAGTCGGCGTGGCGTTGATAGTCGTCGATGGAGCGTTCATTACCCGGTACGGAGGGGACCACTATATATTTTTGACCGATGCTGGCGGCGGTTTCGATCTCGCGTTCGAGGTTTTCCCGAATTGCAGTGAGTTGGATATGCGCTGCTGGAGATGTCATGCCGACACCATCGAGAATGCGCCGAACTTCTGCCGGCGACTTGTCGAAATAGCCGGCAAACTCCATTTCCTCGAAACCTAACTCGGCAAGTCGACTCAGTGTGCCTTCGAAATCCTGTCCCATCTCCCTGCGCAAGGAATACAGTTGCAGGCCGATACTGCCGACGCGGCGGCTCTGCGCCAGAACTCGCTGCCAGGGGGCGGCCGCGGCGACGCCGGCAATGGCGGCGGTTTTTAGAAAGTTACGTCTGGATTGAGCATGCTTCAAAATCTGCTTATTCATTATGTTATTCCCGCTAGTCGGACATGCAGTGTATCTAATCAGAAAACGATAAAATAGAGCCTAAATCTGGCTGGATGCTTCAAGCGAGTTGGGCTTGGGATTGTTTTCTAGTGACTAGCGCCAGGGATGGCCCAACGGAACGGGAAAACAGCTCCAAGCCCAGCTCTCCCGCCACTAGCTTCGATGCTAGGAATCCAAACTTTGCCAGATATTGCCCGCGTTGTTGGATGCTACCGCTTTCTCTATGAAGCGCATTCCCTTCAAGCCATCTTCAATTGTCGGTACCAGAGATACGCAGTCGAGCGCCGTGCCATCCCGGTGTGCCACGATCTCATCGGCAAATTCCCGGTAGAGATTGGCGAAGCCCTCTAAAAACCCCTCGGGGTGGCCCGCGGGAATGCGGGTCGCCGCGATGGCGGCGGCGCTGGTGGCGGCTCCGCCTCTACTCAGGATTTGTCTGGGCGCGCCCAGGGGGGTGAACTGGAGGTAGTTGGGATCTTCCTGTGCCCACTCCAGTCCAGCCTTGCCGCCGTAGATTCGAATTCTCAGACCATTCTCCTTGCCGCTGGCGACCTGGCTTACCCACAACATGCCGCTGGCGCCATTGTTGAAATGCAGGAGTATGTGGGCGTTGTCATCGAGTGTGCGACCAGCGACGAAGGCATCCAGATCCGCGAGCAGGGAAGTGACTTCCAGCCCGCTGATGAACTCCGAGAGATGGAAGGCATGGCTGCCGATATCGCCGATTGCACCACCGGCGCCGGCTCGGGCTGGATCGGTGCGCCAGGTGGCCTGTTTCTGGCCTGTGGTTTCGATGTTGGTGGCGAGCCAGTCCTGGGCGTACTCGATCTGGATGACGCGGATAGCACCCAGGGCGCCGGCGCTTATCATTTCTCTGGCCTCGCGCACCATGGGGTAGCCGCTGTAGTTATAGGTGACGGCGAAGAGCAGGTCGCGCTCTGCTACCAGCTTGACCAGGATTTCCGCGTCTTCCAGTGTTGAGGTAAGCGGCTTGTCGCAGATGACGTGGATGCCGGCTTCGAGAAAGGCCCGGGCCGCGTCGAAATGCAGGTGGTTTGGGGTGACGATGACTACGGCTTCGATGCCATCTTTCCGGCTGGCTTCTTTCTTCGCCATCACCCTGAAGTCTGTATAGCTGCGAGCGCTGGCGATACCCACCTCTGCGGCGGATTCGGTGGCGCGCTTGGCGTCGGCACTGAGAGCAGCGGCAACCAGCTCGTAGCGATTATCGAGGCGCGCCGCAATGCGATGTACGGCGCCGATGAAGGCGCCTTGGCCGCCGCCCACCATGCCTAATCTGATTTTTGCAACGGTCATGGGATATCCGGAATACGCGTATTCGCTGTGTCATCGGCGATTTGCGCCAGGAATAGGATAGGTCCTTCTACAGTTTTCATAATGCTGGGGTCAGCGATTCCACATTTGCTGGAGTACGGTGGTGTTCAGGGCCTGTTGGCCCCGTTCCAGGTAGCCTCGCAGCCTGGCTGCCACTTCCGGATTTTCACGGGTGTAGCTATAGGTTTCGGTGGGGTCGAGTTCCAGGTCGAACAGTAAGCCCAGCGGGGCATAGTAGGAGTCCGGGTGATCGAAACTTACCAACACCGATCGATAGAATGACTCCACCACCAGTTTCCACCTGCCACTGCGAACGCCGGCGATGCGATCTTTATTGAACAGGTACAGGGCTTCATGAGGGGTAGCGGCATTTTGTGACAACATGGGCATTATGCTTTTCCCATCGATCTCGCGGTCGTCTGGCAGGGTGCCGCCGGCCAATTTAACCAGAGTGGGGAATATATCGATCCCCATAGCGGGTTCATGACTCACCGAACCCGGTGCGATAACCGAGGGCCAGCGCGCGATAAACGGGACTCGCAATCCGCCTTCCCAGGAACTGGCCTTACGATCACGAAAGGGACCGGAACTGCCTTCAAACCAGGGGCCGTTGTCGGAGGTGAAAATAATCAGGGTATTGTCGTCCAGCCCCAATGCTTTCACCTGGTCCAGGATCCTGCCCATGCTCCAGTCAATCGTCTCCACCACGTCGCCGTAGAGTCCGGCATCAGATTGACCAGTAAACTGATCGGAAACGAACAGCGGTACATGGGGGAAGCTATGAGGCAAATAGAGAAAGAAAGGATTATCCCGGTTATCTTCGATAAAGCGCAACGCCTCTGCCGTGTAGCGCTGGGTCAAGGTAGTTTGGTCTACCGGGTCTTCTATCACCTGCTCGCCGTTATACAACTCCAGCGGTGTCATGTCGTTGCTATGCAGGACGCCATAAAACTCATCGAAACCGTGGTGGATCGGGGACCACTCCAGGCGGCTGCCGAGATGCCACTTGCCAAACAGGGCAGTGCTGTAGCCCAGTTCTTTAAGCGCCTCGGCCAGGGTAATTTCATCCCTGGCAATATGAATCTCGTTAGTTGGTCTGGCAACATCGCTTACCAGGTTCAGGCGGATTGGATATCGACCCGTCAGTAATCCTCCCCGCGCCGCGGTACAGACATTGGCGCTGGAATAGAAGGAATTCAGCCGCATGCCCTGTAATGCCATCAGATCGATATTTGGTGTATCGATGAGAGTAGAGCCATAGATGCCAAGATCGCCGTAGCCCAGGTCATCCGCCATGACTACGATGAAATTGGGACGCTGGGAAGCTTGTGCCATAACATTGCTGGCAAAGCCCGGCAGCAACAGCAAGAGAGCTAACAGGATCGTTGAATTTGAGTGGCGCAAGGCAGTTCATCTCCAGATTTATTATTCTGACAGACAAGGTATTACAAGCGGACAGCTTTGTAAAAGAACATAACAGCGACAACCAGCTATTCCAAAATTCAAAAGTTGATTTTGAACCGCTGCTACTCAGCGACCCCTGGCCAGTGGAGTAAACAAGCTCCCTAGAATGGCAGATTGTTTCCCGGCGCCACGCAGTCCGGATTGATACCGCGGGAATTAGCGGAATTTCGTATTGCCACTGCCGGCTCCATCAACTGCCGGAGTTCGCTCATACGGGAGGCCGGAGAAGGGTGGGTAGAGAGCAACTGGGGTGGACTGGGCCCAGCAGTTACCACCATGTTCTGCCATAGCGTGATGCTTGCTTCCGGGTCGAAGCCAGCCCTTGCCATCAGCATCACACCAATCGTATCGGCTTCAATTTCCTGGGTGCGATTAAAGGGCAGGAAGATGCCATAGCGACTGCCCACGTCGATGGCTTCTATGGCTGAACTGGAGGCGCCCAGAATCTGAGCCGCGGCAAGACCTACATTGCGCAGCGCAGCCTGGCTGGCTCGCTCGTTACTATGATTGGCCAGCACATGACCGACTTCATGGGCGATGACGCTGGCTAGCTGGGGCGGGGTGACGGCGATGTCCAGCAAGCCATTATAGATGCCAATTTTGCCCCCCGGCAGGGCGAAGGCATTGGCCTGCTCATCGTCGAAAACAGTGACTTCCCAGACATAATTACCGCGCTCTACCGGCTCCAGCGCCGCCACCACGTAATCGGTTACACATTGAATATACCGGGTTTCACGGGTATCAGTAGAAATAGGTAATTGCTGCTGCATCTGCCGATAAGTTTGCTCCCCCTGTTGCGTCATCTCGGCTTCGGAATAGATAACCATCTGTCGCCGATTCAGGGGCGAAGTGGTGCAAGTCATCAAAAAGCAGGCACTTAGGAGGAGGAGCAAGCCAGTTTTCATGGTCAGTTTCAATGCACTGGCCTCTTCCTTGTCAATAAAAGCAGTGCTAGTAAAACAGAAAAGCCGGAGCGCGAATACTATGAATTTCTCTAGATACTCTGGCTTGATCCCAGATCTGGTTTAGAAGTTACACTCTGACGCTTCCAGTTGAACTCGAATTTCATTGTCATTGCCATCGATTTTTCGCTCGAAACAATTGCCCTCAAGGTCCTTCAGTAGACGCCTCCCGGTATTGAGCGGTGTAGAACGGCTGGCCGACCGCTTCACATAGACGACTTCCCGGGTTCGAGTACGCGGCTCGCGATAACTGGAGGAACTCAGCAGTGAACCCAGCACCAGGCCCCCAACCAGATAGCCGAGGTCATTATGGCGACGATGCCGACGATATCCGTAGTTGCCGTAGGAGGAACCAAAGTGGCCGCCACCATAATAACTCCCCGGAGAATAGTAGCGCCGAGAATAGCCGAAATGATAAGGATTTCCCCTTGGATAATAATGACTACTATAGCCATGGAGATCATAGCCACGACGATAATGGCGACTATCTGCCGACGCCGTCTGTGCAAGAATCAGCGCCGCGATCAGGAAAACACCTATTATCAGCTTTTTCATAACACGCACCCGTGTGTATTAGCAGAGCCTGTGATGACTAACAAAACTTCTCTACAGTGATATTACTTGAACAGTATGAATGGAAACTGAATATGCTGGCAGCCTTCTATGAAACTGACTGTGCTCCCATGCAGTGTGCGCCTACTCTGTATTAATGCGCCCGGTACGCCGGTAGATAGCCAATGCATTTCTTACAGGGGAAGTTTGGTTTCCTCCACCGCAATATTAAATCCTTCCGATTTCACAAACCGACTCTGTTCGCTTTCAGCATTTAATAAGGGGTTGGTATGATTCATGTGAATGAACCACACCTTAGCTCGATCTGCTCTGGAGAAATCTGCAAATACTTCCATACTGTCTGTTACGAAGGGGTGGAGGATTTGCGACATATCGCGGCCGGGCAATTCCCCATCCGCGTAAAACGTCGCGTCGATCAGCGCATAGTCCACCGATTTTACCAACTCGGCGATGTCCCTATCCCATTCTGACCACCGGTTGATATCCGGAATAAAGACCGCGGTCTTGTTTGGACCCTCAATGCGATAACCTACTGTCTCGGAATACTCGTCCCGATGTGGCACCGCAAAAGGTGTCACCAGCAATTCGGAGAGCCGAACTTCCTGTCCATACTGCAGCGGGTGTAATGCAATATTGCCAAATTTTACCAACTGACTCCAGGGGCCGTTGCTTTTCAAATACTCGTTCATGCGCGGCATGGCATAGACTGGCACATTGGATGCGCCCATGGCTTCATGCCCTAGAAACATGAGTCCGGCATAGTGACCAATATGTGCGTGGGTAAGAAAAATACCAGCGAGCTCGAATACATCACTCGGTGCTTCAATTTCCAATTGATAAAGCTGTGCCGGGAAATTGGGCGTGGCCTCAAAAATAAATTTTCTGTCTGTCACAGGATCGATCAGGGCTAGCGCGGTCGCTCCCCGCCTGCGCCTGGCATCTTCCCATCCAGGCAGGCAGTGTGGCTGATAGCATCCGGTCTGGGGATAAGCTGCATCCTGCACTACCCCAAGAATATAGAGATAGGGTTCGTCATCGGCAGCAGCCGTAAAGCAAGCAGTAAAAACCATAGCGACCAGAATCACGGATTGTCTTATGCAGTTATTCACGGCCTGAATCTGCCTCCGGCTCCGGCATCTGTTCATTCTGTATTTTAACGGCGTCGCTTGAGAATCTGCTTTTTGCACGCCACAGCGCTACCGCCAGAAGTGCAAACGGTATGGCGGTGATCAAACCAATCGCGATTCCCGGGCCCTCATCACTGAGAAAACTCCAGACAAACATACCGATGGCGATCTGCGCTATGTAGAGGCTGGCCCAGGGAAACAACCAGGATTTCATTTTCCAGAATCCCCAGCTGCCGGCGCCATAAACCAGCCAATGCAAAAACCCGGTGGCCTTGGCGAACCAGCCGGTGAACGTGTAACCGAACCATACTTCCTGGTCTTCAACCACCGGTTTAACAAACAGATCCCAGGGTAGATAGATAAATGTCATGAAGGCACAGAACAACAGCAGCCCGTTCATCCAATGGGGCCGCATAGCCAGGTTTTGCCGCAGTTTCAATTTGTCCAAATATTCCATGTGTTAAGACCTGATTTCATCCCCCGTTTGAATATTACCCCCACTCACTATTATGGCTCTCAGTCCGCCCTTGTGAACCAGGTCAGGTAGCAACGCGTTGTGCACGGATGCGGCCAGGAAAGCACAGGGCTCGCACAACTGCACGCCCATGCAGATGACATCTGCGATAGAGAATTTTTTGCCTACCAGGGCATTGAGATCGATACCACTGGTGATTATACTGCGGCGAAAATCACCATAATCGATAGTGACGTCGTGCTTTGACAAAAATTTGTCCAGCTCTTCCTTTGCTATCAGGGTCAAATGATTGTCAGGAATGCGTTTGCCGGCGGCGATCAGCTTCTCGGCTTTGCTGTGGTAACGATCGCCGATTATGCCTTTGCCAGCTTCCAAGGTCACAGACATGAGCTGCTTTATGGCGCCCCGGCTTTCGCTGGCAATATAAATTCTCTCAATTTTCCCAGTCATATCCACACCTCAGGCACTCAGTCGGACATCAGCGCCATTACGGCGCCCGCAGGATCTTCAATCACACAAAAATTGCTGCCTCCCATTCTGCGTGGTCCGTCTAAAATTTTCCCGCCGAGTTTTTCACATTGTATCGCACTGGCTTTTACGCTCTCAACGCGCACATAGATAAGCCACTGGCTGGGTAGATTGGCGTTGCTACCACGGGCATGACAGATGCCGGCGATGGTATCCTGGGTGCCGGGTAGATTGATGTTGAAGTCGTTGTAGGAACCCATTTCCACCTCGGTGCTGGACCAGCCCACGATCGCGCAGTAGAAGTCTTTTATCCGCGAGGCATCATCGACACTGAGATCTATCCATTCGACGCGGCCGATGTTTGATGCTTCTACAGTTTTGTCCTCGCTCCCGCTTTCATCGCTTACTTCGCTCATATTGATTTTCTCGTGTAAGAATAGTGCCGGCGCGGTGCCGGAGAATACTCGGACTCCGACACCGGGTCCGGGCGAACGCCTGTTGCTGGTGTCGGCCTGGTTACTGGATTAATTGGACAAACTAAACACATAAAGCGCATTGCCATTACTTGGATGTCTTAGGTCCGGGGCAATAACTCTGGGAACGGTTCGTGGGCTCACGCCGCGCGCCCCCATGGCGGTAGTCACCGCGATGTATTGTGTGCCATCGATGGCGAAGGTTACCGGGTGGCCCTGCACAGAGGTGCCGAGTCTTGTTTCCCAGAGAATATCGCCATTGCGCGCATCGAAGGCGCGGAAGCGACGGTCCAGGTCTCCCACAAACACCAGGTTGCCGGCGGTAGACATGGTGCCGGTGAGGAATGCAGCCCGCTGTTCATAACTCCACAGTTCAGTCATGCTGTCCACATCGAACGCAGCCAATTTTCCCATGTTACCTTCGGAGCCTGGCATCTCGAACCAACGTCGGTTGGCGGCGGTGCCCCCCGCGCCCTGCACCAGCGGAACTTCCCGTGCTGAAATTTCCAGACAGCTCTGACTCAAGGGGATAATGAGAGCGGACGTTGGCTCATGGTAGGTCATGGAATGCCAGTCTTTGCCACCAGCCGTGCTTGGGCACACGCTTATCCACTGGTCGAGTTGGGCATTGGCGATGTCGTCGCGATAGGTGACGGCACCAGTGACGGCATCGATGTCGGTGAATGCATTTTGAAACACGGTTTCAAGATAAGCAACGAATTCACCGGTCACGCGATCGTGTTTCCAGAGGATGCCGTGCTTGCCGATGGAGAACACAAATTTGTCATCACCCCGGTCGATCAGGACTCTTTCAAATACTTCATCCAGGTCCAGTGCCTCGGCCGGCACATGTTGAAAGAACCAATCGAGTTCGCCGTCGTCCACGTTGACCGCAACGGTAGAGTTGGTGAAAAGCCCGGTGTCAAAAATGGAGAGGCTGCGGCTTGCCGGCATCCAGGGTTTCTGCTGCGCCGTTCCCCAATAGGTCAATTTGCTTTCGGCGTCGTAGCTGCCGGTGATCCAGGTCTCGCCGCCGGCGCGGAACAGATTGTCGATATCGCCCCAGGTATCACCACCGGGTTGGCCCGCTTCGGCAACAGTTACGAAACGCCATAATAGTTCGCCGTTGTTGGCATCGTGTGCGCTGATGAAACAGGGCTCGTCGATGTAACGGGAGCAACCCGCCAGGCCCTGGATTATTTTACCGTCGGCGACGATGGGGCCACTGGAATTTTCAAAGCCCTTGCTGCCATCGGCGATTCGAGTTTCCCAAATTGGTTCGCCGTTGCGTGCATCCAGTGCCAGTAAACGAGCGTCGGTAGTGGCGTGAATAATCTTGTCGTCGTAGATAGCGATATTGCGCATGTCTTTGCTATCGACCGGGCCAGCGTGATGCTCCCAGATCAGCTCGCCACTCTTGCCGTCCAGGGCCTGAATAATATTGCTCGAGTTAATCAGGTAGATAATGCCGTTATACACCAGCGGTGACGGTTCGGAATCGCCATCGACCATGCTCCAGACCCACTCCAGTCTCAGGTCGGAGACGTTGTCAGCGTTGACCTGATCCAGCGGGCTATAGCTCCAGGCCTGGTAGTTGCGCCTGATCATGGGCCAATCACCCGGAGCAGGGTTGATCAGCATGGCATCACTAATAGGCCTGTAGTTTTCTACCGTGCCCGCACGGATCACGCCGGTGGGCGCCACGGCTTGTTGTCCCGCCCGCCCGGCGAACAGGGCCGCTGCGCCGGGGATATTGCTTGCCAGCGGATAATCAGATTGGGCTGTGAGCATGGGATTGGTGTCTGCAACGCCACTGCTGCGCATGACGTGGGCGACGATATTAATATAATCCTCATCGCTAACGCTATCATTGTCAGCGGGCGGCATATTGGCCTTGATGTAGTTGTAAAAATCCGCCGGGCTCTGTCTACCCCACTGGCCCAGAAATGACTGGCCACTCAATATCGGTCCGAGGGCGCTGCCTTGCAGATTTGCACCATGGCACACGGCACAATTAGCGGCATAGGCCTGGGCGCCGGCATCGGCCTGACTGGCAAACAACACGCTGGCTTGCGCAGTGGATGTGTCGCTGGAGTCATCGCTGCCGCAGGCGGCAAGCAGGGTAAAACACAGTATTTCCAAGATGCTTTTATTATTGTTCATTTTACTGCTTCCTGTTTTTTCAGCTGTACGCAGTGTCGGAGTAATCAGGCCGACACCATGTCGATTGCACTAGTCCGGTAAACTGAATACGTAAAGCGCATTGCCATTGCGTGGATAGATAATTTCGGTGGCGATGACGCCGGGCACCGTTCTCGGACTGGTGCCGCCCAGCGCGGTAGTTACCGCGATATATTGCTTGCCGTCGATAGCAAACGAAACCGGGTGACCTTGCACGGAAGTGCCCAGCCGGGTCTCCCAGAGAATCTCACCGCTACCCACATCGAAGGCCCGGAAGCGTCGGTCCAGATCGCCTACAAACACCAGATTGCCGGCGGTGGATATGGTGCCAGTATGGAAAGACGCCCGTTGCTGGTAGTTCCAGACTTCTTCCATCGTATCGACATCGTAGGCTCCCAACTTGCCAAGGTTGCCATCGGAGCCCGGCATTTCGAAAAATTTGCGGCTGGCGGCCAAGCCACCGCCCCCCTGCACCAGAGCTACTTCCCGTGCCGCATTTTCCAGGCAAGTCTGGCTCAGCGGCGCAATCAGGGTGCCGCTGGGCTCATGATAGGTCATGGAGTGCCAGTCTTTGCCGCCGGCACTGGAAGGGCAGGCCGAAGTCCATTCATCCAGTGCGGCGTTTTGTATGTCTTCGCGATAAGTCACCAAGCCGGTAACGGGATCGATATGGGTGAAGGCATTTTGGAACACGGTCTCCTTAAAACCCTTGAACTCGCCGCTCACCCGGTCATTCTTCCAAAGGATGCCGTACTTACCTATGGAGAAGACGAATTTATCATCGCCACGATTTACCAGTACCCGCTCGAATACCTCGTCGAGATCCAGTGCCTCCGCCGGAACGTGTTGGAAAAACCAGTCCAGCTCGCCGTTGTCGACATTGACGGCCACCGTGGAATTGGTGAAAAGTCCGACTTCGTTGATGGTCAGATGGCGGCTCACCGGCACCCAGGGTTTCTGCTGTGCCGTGCCCCAGTAGGTGAGCTTTAAATCCGGATCATAGCTGCCGGTGATCCAGGTTTCCCCGCCGGCACGGAATATATTGGTCAGGTCTCCCCAGGTATCACCGCCGGGCTCATCCACCTTGGCGATGGTGTTAAAGTGCCAGATCAGTTCGCCGCTGTTGGCATCATGGGCACTGATGTAGCAATCTTCGACGATATAGCGCGCACAGCCGGCGAGTCCTTGGATGACCTTGCCATCGGCGACGATGGGTCCGCTGGAATTGGAAAAACCCTTGCTTGAATCCGCTATCGCTACTTCCCACACCTGCTCACCGGTGCGGGCATCGAGGGCGACCAGGCGGGCATCGGTGGTGGCCTGAATTATCTTGTCGTTGTAGATAGCGATATTGCGCATGTCCTGGCGATTCGCCGGACCGGTCCAGTTTTCCCAGATCAGCTCACCGGTGGCGCCATCCAGAGCCTGGATAACGTTGCCCGGATTAATCATATAGATGATGCCGTTGTAGACCAGGGGAGCCGGTTCCGAGTCGCCATCGTGCATGCTCCACACCCACTCCAGGGTCATGCTGCCGACGTTTTCGGTATTGATCTGATCCAGGGGGCTATAACTGTGGCCGTAGTAGTCCCGGCGATGCATCGGCCAGTCACCGGGATCCGGGTTTTCCAGCATGGCGTCGGTAATGGGGATGAAATTCTCCACGGTGCCAACGATGGTTACGCCCTGTGGAGGTTCCGGCTCGGCACGCCTTCGATTCGTAATCCTGGAAATGTTTTGCGAGATAACAAAACCCGTAGTCGCAGTGAGTGGGTCGATCTCGCTATCGACACCATTGCTGGCGAGGAGATGGGCAACAATATTGAGGTAGTCCTCAGCGCTGATACCCGGACTGCCCCCCGGTGGCATATTGGCCTGAATATTTCCGAGCAGCAGGGCAGGAGTCTGGGACGCCCAGCGCAGCAAAAACGCCTGACCGGACAGAATCGGGCCCAGAGCGGTGCCCTCCAGATTGGCGCCATGGCAGGCTGCGCAGTTTGTGGCATAAGCCGCAGCACCGGCATCGGTCTGGGAGCTGAAGCTAACGGTGGCGACCGCCACTTCGGCCGGCGCTGTAGTAGTTTGCTCACCGCCGCAGGCAGCCAGGCCTAAGGCCATGCCAGCGCCGAGGAGAGTTTTAAAGATACTCTGATGTAAAAATTTCATCCGTGAATCCCCAATTAGTTTCTGGCAAAAATCCAGCCGCGGAGCTCGCCGGGAGGATTATTGCCGCTATGAATCTGGATATAGAGCGAATTGTTGCGCAACGCTGTGATTTGCTGGTCCGTTAATTCCAGCTCAGCGTTTATTTCGCCGGCACTGGCCGAACTGACTCCGAGTTGATGTATTACCGGACCGGGCTGTGCCGGTGGGCCATTATGAATATGGGCCATGGTTGCGACAGAACTCATGCCCTCAAATTTGCCTTGAATACTCAATGTGTGCCCGTTGAGAGTGAGCAGCACCTCACCTTCCCCGGTGATAGTGGTTACCGTCTGCGGGGTAGTAGGCATGGGTGAGAGCCGGGCGCGATAGGTTTCGATTTGCGCCTGCGAAGTCGCTGAGATCAGCAAGAAAGCGGCAAAGACGGTAGTGGTTAAAAAGGATAAGGGTTTGTGGCCGAGTTTCATGATTACCTCTGGGCTCTGTTGTTCTGAAGAGAACGTGGAAATTACCACTAACGGCGGCAAATAGGAATGTATGGGGGGTTTGGAGGCTAGATAAATGGGGCTTTGAGATGGATGGTAGGAAGTTGGGTGGCATTTGAAGAGAGCGCACTGGGTGAGAGGCCCCTATTGTCTCAGCGGCTTGCACCCCTCCCGGGATATTCCTCCAGATAGATCTTCTAAGCTGCATAGAAATATGCATCTAGCCAGGAAAGAGAAATCAGCGAGAGTGTTCTCCTCACTCGGTCGGGAGCCCAAAAGACGGTCTCCTTCGGTCACTCGGTGCGGCGCCCTAATTGCTGAGTCAACAGGGGCCTCTCACCCAGCGCTTGCAGTTCCCACTTAATCTCGTGATACGTAGGCCATGCAGTGCGTCTTCACTGAACATTTCTAACTCTTTTAAGAGCGAAATAGGCTTATTCCTCAATGATAAATCAATGGCTTACAGTCACTTGTCCGCTCGATTTGCACTTGAAACTGCTTAACTTGTCAGTACCAATAAATGGCTTAAGATACTCCATTACCAGCTGTAAACTTCGCGTTTTCGCCAATATTTATCTTGTCTGCCTTGGCGACGTTTTTATATAGTCTGCTAAAAGCCAATGGAGAAAAACGGTGTGCGGGCGCTTCAATGTAATCGACAGTCCTGAAATCCAGTGGCTCTGTGAAACCCTGGGGATTAACTTGACTGCGCGGCACACCAGCCGGGATATCGCGCCCGGGGCTAAGATCGCCTTTGTTCATGAGGTCGGTGGCGAGCGCGTAGTTTCTGACGCAATCTGGTGGTTGTTACTGGATCATCAGACCCTGAAGCCAAACTACAAGTACGCGAGTTTCAATTCACGCTCAGACAAGTTAAACAGCAAGCACGGGATTGCCTATATCCCGTACCGGCAGTCACGCTGCATTATCCCTGCCAGCGCCTTCGTCGAGGGTTTGGGCGACAAGAAAACCTATCATATGATTGAATTGGAAGGCTCGGCTATCGCCTTCGGCGGTTTGTACAAGCAACATCTGAATAGAGAGACAGGAGAAATCGTTTTTTCTGCCTCAATTATTACCTTGCCGCCTCTAACCCCGCAGTGGAACGAAATTCACTCAAAATCCATGCCCCTCATGCTGGATTTCGAAGACACTGCGCTGATAGCGCAATGGTTGGACCCAGGCAATGATGATGTCGACGCGTTTGAGCATTTGCTGGAACCAAGAGTATGCAAACCTATGCTGGTCACTAGAATAGACAAGCCCGGCAAATGGAATCCGATCGCCGATAGCTTCATGATCATGAAGTAAAAAATTGCTGAACGAAAACCGCTGGCACGATCTCGTCGCACCCACGTCGAAGAATCGATGACTTACTTCCTAGATCGCTATCCAGATCATCAGCCCGCACAGGAGAGTGATGAGTTGGCTGCGTCTGTCGGTAATGGCAAACAGAACCGGATCTTCATTCAGTTTTCCACGATAAGCGAGCAGCCAGATACGTCCCAGCAGATACAGCAGCAGCGGGCAGATCAACCATAGTATCGCCGGGGTACTGTATAAACCGGTGATGTCGGGTGCGTTTATGTAGAATGTAAAAATCAGGACTGCCGCCATTCCTGCACCGGCGCCCAACACCGATAAGAACTTCAAATGACCGGTGTTATAGGCTCTACCTTCCGCTGTCGTCTTTCCCAGGGCTTGTAAGTTGGTCAGTTCGGTATAGCGCTTAATTATGGCCAGGCCCAGGAACAGGCTCATGGAGAAAGCGAACAACCAATTGCTGGTAACCACCGATATCGCTGCCGAACCGGCAACGATGCGGAGGGTATAAAGCACCGCTAACACCAGCACATCTAGCAAAAACATTTTTTTGAGAAATAAACTGTAAGCGCAGGTGAGTAGCCAATAGATCAGCAACACACTCAAGAATTTTGTGGGCAGGAGCAAAGCCACCAGGATCGCCGCGAACAGAAGCGCGGGCGCGCCAAGAAATCCATAGCTCAGCGATAGCTCGCCCGAAGCAAAGGGTCTGGAATATTTGCTTTGATGTTGACGATCACTGTTCAGATCCAGAAGGTCATTCAACAGATACGCGCTGGAAGCACAAAGGCTGAAACTGATGAGCCCTATGACGGCTTGCAACAGCAAGCCGACCTGAGCTATTTGATGAGACAGAATCAGTGGTAGAAAAATCAGGCCATTCTTCAGCCACTGGTGTGGACGCATGGCCTGCCAAAATTTTGCCAGAAAAGCTGGTGCGGGATCGAATCGACTTACGGTTTTGGTCTTGTTGCCTAACTGTGATTCGAGCGCGTCTGCGCAATTTACCATCAGCACCTCCTCGGCTTCGAACCAGACCGACAGGTCCGCGCTCGAGTTGCCGGCATAGGCAAAACTGCTTTTGGAAATGAGTTGTTGTATGCGCTGTAGTTTGTTTTCCGATTTGAGGTTGTGGTCGGCATCACTGCCGATTGCATCTATGAAGAGGGAGAGATGATCACTCACCTGCCGCACCGGTAGTTGATTGGATGCGGAGATGAGGATGATATCGCGACCCTCTGCTTCCTGGGTTCTGAGGTAGGCAATAAACTCCGTATTCAGCGGCAACAGATCGACCGCGATTTCAACCCGTTGTGCGAGTTGATGTTTCAGATAGGCCCTGCCTTGCAGTAGCCAAAAGGGAATCAGGAAGATGGCGAAGGGATTTTTTTTGAAAAGTTGCAAAATTGACTCGAACATCAAGTCTGTCTTGATTACGGTCCCGTCCAGGTCGACGAAGAGAGGGAGCTTGGGATTCAGAGTCTGCACTGGTTAGAGTTTCAGGCGCTTAAAATTTTAGCCGTTTAAAAATAAATTCCGGAATCAGTCTCACCACGAACATAATTACGCGCCAATAACCGGGCGCATATAGCGTATGTTTTCCTGCCGCAATGCCAGCTACTATTTTGTTGGCGATACTCTCCGGGCTTGACCACAGCAGGCCTTTCTTCAGGTGAGCCGTCATTGGAGAATCTACCAGTCCAGGTCGAATATCAACCATATGTACCTTGTGGGGGAAAAGTTTTCCGCGCATTCCTTGCAGATAGGCAGACACCATCGATTTTGCGGCACCGTAGACGAAGTTTGATGCTCTGCCTCGATCGCCTGCCACGGAGGTAATAACGGCAATAGTGCCATTGCCTTGCTGCTTAAGCTTCGGTGACAAAATCGTCAGTAGCGAGATGACACTGAGACCGTTGGTATTGATTTCTCTTTCCGCCAGCTTGAAATTGATCTCACTCGCATCCTGATCTGGCAGAGAGCCATGACAGATCAATGCTATGTCTATAGTAGCCAGAAAATCAAAGGCCGCATCGATAGCCTTGCCATGATCGCGGTATTTATTCAGGTCAACCACAGCGTGGCCAACTCGCTGCGCCCCCCGCACCGTCAGATCTGCTGACAGTGCGTCGAGCTTTTCCTCGTTACGAGCAATCAGGAACAATTCCTGCCCGCGTTCGGCATAGATTCTTGCCGTCGCCTTGGCAATAGCTGAAGTGGCGCCGATGATTAGGATTTTCATATCGATAGGTCTATTGCTTTTGTTAATTTTTCTATGTTAGTCCTATACGCTCCGATTGCAGAGATGCAAATATACCCCTTGGATCAACCTTGAGTTTTGTCTCCAGAAATTTCTCCCACTCGGGATATCCTGCTTTGAAAACAGATTCGCTCATGCGTGCATCCTTGGCAAGATAAATTTTTCCCCCATGGGCCAGTACAATCTCGTCCAGGCCATCCAGCAAGGGGAACAGGCTTTTTTCCCGCTTGAAATCCAGGCTCAAGGTATATCCTGGCTGCGGAAACGAGAGCAAATTTGCATTTGCCTTGCCGAATTTTTTCAACACAGAAAGAAAGGATCCTTTCCCCGCTCCCGAAACTTTGAAGAGCACCTGCGATATGCCTTCGAGTGCGGTGTCTAAGGGAAGCACGAATTGATATTGTAGAAATCCTCTGGCGCCATAGAGCCGATTCCAGTTGCCGATATTGTCCAGGGGAAAAAAGTAGGTATCGTAGTTTACTGTGGATTCCCTGTGGACCTTCTTTTTTAAATTGAAATAGGCGTCATTGAACAAGCCAAGGGTAAATTTATTGATAAGAAAGGCTGGCATATCGAAGGCTACTGTCGCTCGTCTCCGATTTTTATATTTCGGCTCCTTTATCGAATCTGAATTGTCGTCATGTTGCGCTAGGTAAATCATGGAGCGACCGAGCTTGTTGCCACCGGCGAGACAGTCCAGCCAGGCCACCGAGTACTTACTGTCGGTGTTGGCCTCGAGTAACTCGAAACATTCGCTGAGTGTGTTGGCGACCAGCGACCGCTGTTTAATCGAGACGCTGGATACCCGTTCACATTTGATGGTGGCATCGAGGATGATGCCGGTGAGTCCCATGCCGCCACAGGTCGCATGAAACAGTTCCGTATTCTGTTGGGCGCTACAAGTTACTTTTTCCCCTGACGCCAGTAATAGAGTGAATTCGGCGACATGTTCGCAAAAGCTCCCGTCCAGGTGATGATTCTTGCCATGAATGTCGGCCGCAATGGCGCCACCGACACTGACAAATTTGGTGCCCGGCAGCACCGGCAGAAACCAGCCTCGCGGAATACAAACTTTGAGAATACTGCCGAGGCTGACGCCAGCACCGCAGCGTATTGTCGCCGCGTCCTCATCCAGGCCCAGGAAGCTGTCGAGAAAGCGGCTGCTGATCAAATTTGCGGACAAGGAACTGTCACCGTAACTTCTGCCGGCGCCACGGGCAATCATGGGCCCGATTTTCTTATTCGCCGTGAGGATTTTTATCAGCGATTCAGAATCGACAGGTTCCAGTAGCTCAGCGGATGCTTTGGGAAAGCGGCCCCAGCCGTAGACTTCCATGCAGGAATCCCGTTGTGAGAAAACAAATGCTTGCAGGGATCATACTTTAACATACCCCATGCACAGGGCAGGAGTTTGGTGCCCGTGGCGCAGGAATTTCACCAGCACTGCATTTTTTAAAGTGCTTAACCCCTTTTTTGACTATTTTACGACTAACCATAGTAACAGCATCAATTATGCAACCAGGGGAACCAACATGAACAAAATAAGTGCCCAACCCAACGACCGCATGTATATCGCGACAATTCCATTGTGCAGTTCTATATTGTGCATCAGCATCGCCACAATCCTACTGGCGGGCTGCAGTGCGAAACCGACTGAGTCGGAAATTCAGCCCGCCGTCCTGCCGGCAAACATCTCAGAGCAGACAATTTCGGCTATCGGAGATAATGATTCTGCGGTGATCGTCGATGAGGTCTCAAAAATCGAGGCGTCGGTAGCACCGGCTGGTCCGGTGTCCAATAGGGCTATCGCTGCCGGACGCGCCGAGGCGCGCCAGACGAGCGAGATGGTGGCCAGC
This sequence comes from Gammaproteobacteria bacterium, assembly GCA_002731775.1. Lineage (GTDB taxonomy): Bacteria > Pseudomonadota > Gammaproteobacteria > Pseudomonadales > Pseudohongiellaceae > UBA9145. The sequence goes on along the minus strand of PCCP01000115.1, from coordinate 22,581 downwards.
GGAGATCGGGCCAGGATTGCCCGCTTTAACTCGGTGTCTTCAGCAGTTGTGCACAATGAACTGGAGCACGAGTGGTTAAATTACTACCCGGGACATCACCTGGTCGTGAATACCGAAAACTATACACGCCTCAATGAAAATCAAATCAAGCGCGTCAGCGAATCACCGGTGTCGACCTTCAGTATCGATGTCGACACCGCGGCCTATAGCAATCTTCGCCGCATGCTGACTCGGGAAGGCAGACTGCCGCCCTTTGACGCAGTCAGATTGGAAGAAATGATCAATTATTTCGACTACGACTATGCTGCACCCGACAGCCTGACTGAGCCATTGGCAATAAACACCGAGATGATGGTGTCACCGTGGAATCCGGACAATCACTTATTAATGGTGGGAATCGAGGGTTTCGAACCTGCGCTCGATCAGAGGCCCAATGCGAACCTGGTATTTCTGGTAGATGTCTCCGGCAGCATGCAGTCTGCAGACAAACTGGGACTGGTGAAACAATCCCTGCATCTGCTGGTTTCACAAATGAGCGCAGATGATCGCATCGCGCTGGTAGTGTATGCGGGCGCGGCTGGTGTGGTGCTGGAGTCCACCAGCGCCGATAAAAAATCGAAGATACGGCAGGCCATCGACTCACTCCATGCCGGTGGCAGCACCAATGGTGGCGCCGGGATCGAACTGGCCTATCGAATTGCAGAAGAAAACAAGATCGAAGATGGCATTAATCGGGTCATCATCGGCAGCGACGGCGATCTGAATGTGGGTATCACCAGCATCGATGATCTGAAAGAGCTGATTACCCGAAAGCGGGAAAATAACATCACCCTCACCAGTCTAGGTTTTGGAACAGGCAATTATAATTACTCGCTGATGGAGCAGCTTGCAGATGTAGGCAACGGTAACGCGGCTTACATCGATTCGCTGAGTGAAGCGAGGAAAGTGCTGGTGGAAGAAATGCAATCGACGCTTCTGACAATCGCCAGGGATGTGAAGATACAGGTCGAGTTCAATCCGGCGGTGGTTTCTGAATACCGATTGATTGGTTATGAGAACAGGGTGCTGAATCGGGAAGATTTTCGCAATGATAAAATCGATGCCGGAGAAATTGGCGCGGGTCATACCGTAACGGCCCTGTATGAAGTGAGTCTGAAAGGGTCTCGTGGCGGCATGATTCCGGACCGCAGGTATGCCCGGTCAGACGTGGAAACAGAGGGCTTCAGCGATGAGCTTGCCTACGTTAATATTCGCTACAAGTTACCCGATGCAGATAGAAGTACAGAATTCGGTGTTGCGGTCAGAAACCAAATCATCGATTCCGAAAACCTTCAGGCCACGGAAAATATCCGTTTCGCGGCGGCGGTCGCAGGCTTTGGCCAACTACTGCGTGGTGGCAAGTATACCGCAGACTGGAACTATAATGAGCTGCTGCTGCTGGCACGCGAGTCCAGGGGTGATGACGAACATGGCTATCGCAGCGAGCTGCTTAGACTGGTAGAGCTGGCGAAAATCTTGTAGAAAATTCCGGCCTTATGTTTAATATTATCGATCTGAGGCAGGCTATAAAATGGAACTAAGATGCTAGGATTGCTTGCGAAAAGCAGCGACGAGTCACTCATGTCAAAATATCAGCAGGGTGACTCAAGCTCGTTTGAAAAGCTTTACGCCCGGCACAAGGATCCCTTATTCGCCTATTTATACAGATCGCATGTCGATCTGAGTGCCATCGAAGAGATTGCACAGGAAACCTGGGTAGCGATCATTGATTCGGCAAAAAATTACCGGGCCTCTGCCAAGTTCAAAACTTACCTGTATGCGATAGCGCACCGAAAGTTGGTAGATTTTTGGCGGAAAAATAAATTTGATTATCTGCTGGATCGAACCGATGGCAGCGGCGAGTCGATCGTGGAAAACATTGCCGATAACCGGAGTTCCTCCACCGATTCCATAGATTTGTCGATGGATCTGTTGCTGGCTCTTGAATCCCTATCCAAGGAGCAGCAACAAGCATTTCTGCTGCGGGGAGAGGGGTTTACACGCCGCGAAATTGCTGTCATGACTGACACTAACGAAGAAACCATCAAGAGCCGTATTCGCTATGCGAGCACACACTTGAAACGAATACTCGAGGTGCAATATGCCGACTAAGCAGGACCAGGATGATGCAGAGCTCTCGGTATTGTTGACTAAGGCCGAGCCTCCAAAATCCCCGCAGCACGTGGATGATTATATTCTGGCATACGCCAGAGCACAGGCGGTGGCATCCAAACCCGGTTCACGGTGGCAATTTCTGGCTGTCAGCAAGAGCTGGCTCAATCAAAATTGGGTCTTTGCCGTGGCCACTATTTCAGTGGCGGTCATCGCGGTATCCCTGTCTTTTCAGAACTTTATAACGCCGTCAATGGATGAAATCGCTTTGACCACGGCAACGGGTCGCGGGGTCGCCGATTTCGATGCGCCTGCCGGCTTAAGGTTTCAGCCCACTCAAACCTCACTCTCTGGTGATGAACTCTCTGTCGCTACGGTGAGCCCATCGAGGTTGCTGGCGGCGGACGATAATGAATATCGAGCGGCAAGGGCAGTTGCGGATGAATTGTCGCAATCCCGCCTAGCACAGCCGGCAGCCACTGTGGCATCAGGTGCTAGCTCGCAAAAGGAAGTGAGGGACAATGTGTTGGAGGAGATTGTGGTCGCGACCGGCCTGGTCCGCTCGAATGCTCAGGCTGCGGCATCACCGGGGGCGACGGCCCGACCTCGGCTCGACACCCTCGTGGCTGCTGACCCCGCGGCGCAACAGAGCCTGGTCGAGATGTTAACGCGAGTGCTAATCGGTCCCGATCAGCTTGAGTTAGCAGGGAGTGCTCCATTAGCAGATTTAATAGCGCCTCTAATAAGCGCCTATAATGAAATTGCAGATGAACCGATCATCGCCGCAACAGCAGATCGATACCGCGATGCACGACTCAATTTTACTGCCTTCAATCTGCCCGAATCACTGGCCCAGTTGATGGATTTTTTACAGGCAATTGAATAATCAGAGGCTCCCTGGTTCCCGCCCGATCGAATTGCGCAATAACCTGGCTTTAGCCCTGGGTCTGCGCTATACCTTGCAACCGCCTTGTTTACTGGATTCGAAATGACTGACATATTGCAATTTACCCTGGCTCTGGCGCGCACTGCTGGCGAATTGATTGTTAGCGCGCGCGCCGGAACGACGCTCACCCTGGAGTTAAAAGATGGTAACGAGCTCGTTACCAGCGCCGATCTGGCGGCGGATAATTTGATCTGCCAGCGCATTGCGCAGCAATTTCCGGATCACCACATTCTCTCCGAAGAGTCCTCCCCCGATCTCGGCAACATACATGACCTCGCTCGGCCTGTCTGGGTCATAGATCCTATTGACGGTACCGTAAATTTCGCCCACGGGCATAATCACTCCGCGGTCTCCATTGCCTTCGTGGAAGATGGACAGATAGAAGTGGGGGTGGTGTTTAATCCCTTCACCGATGAGATGTTTTCGGCCCGGCGTGGGGACGGGGCGTTTCTCAACGGTGACGCAATCAGGGTTGCAGAGGAAACCGAGCTGTCCAGAGCCATTATTGCCACGGGTTTTCCCTACGAGAAGAGCGGCATAGCACCGATGATCACTCGGCTGCATGCGGTACTATCCAATTGTGCCGATATTCGTCGGCTAGGTTCCGCCGCACTGGATATCTGCTTCCTGGCCATGGGTAGGATGGATGGTTACTATGAAAGCCTCAGCCTTTGGGATTTCGCGGCGGCGCAGTTGATCGCCAGGGAGGCGGGTGCGGAAACCGGGCATTTCAGCACCGTGCCTGCGGGTGTAGACCCCCAATTTTACGATCAGGACATTTTGATGGCGAATCCCGTGTTGTTCCCTAAATTGCTGGCCCTGCTGCAAGCAGCGCAGTGAATTAGCGCGCTTTTCGACTACGCTTCAGCGCATTGAGACCAATCAGACCCGCTTGACGGTGAAACGAAGTGCCCGCTATTGACTGAAAAGCGCTTAATTCGTACCCTTGGTCTACTAACCAACACCGTTACCCCCCTGCTAGCTCGGTGTTGCTCAGAACCAGCGCGGCTATTGCACAGCCCGCCCGTAGTGGTTTTCTAGCTGGTGGACGAACTCATTCTAATTTCTAGGAGAGAACAGTGAAAAACGTGAGCCTGTTACAACTATGCCTTATGTCCCTGCTGCTGATTCCTGCATTCAGCAATGCGGCTGACAGAGTCGGTGATTTTTCGCTGCTAGATCAAGAGGGTAACTTCCATGGCATGAGCTGGTATGACGATCATGCCGCCGTGGCCCTCCTGGTTCAGGCCAATGGCAGCGCTGCCACCGCGGCGGCACTGACGGCGTTCGATGCCCTTAATACCACCTATGACAGCCAGGGCGTAGAGTTCCTGATGATCAACCCAATGGGCGGCCAGGACAGAGCGGAACTACAAGCTCAGGTTGCCGAGTATGGTGTTGAAATTCCGGTGCTGGTGGATGATGCTCAGGTTATCTCTGCCGCATTGGGCATCGAGAAAACCGGCGAAGTGCTGATCTTTAATCCCAAGTCCTTCACCGTCGAGTATCGCGGTGCCATTGCCGGTCTCGAGGCCGCTATTCAGGAAATCCTGGCAGCTAAAGAAGTCAGCATGCCATTGCTGGCCGCTAGCGGTGAGGCCGTAACTTTCCCGGCCCAGGTCGCGGTGTCTTATACACGAGATGTAGCGCCAGTGTTGGCCGAACAGTGTGCAAGCTGTCACCGTGAAGGTGGTGTCGCCCCCTTCGCTATGGATAGTCACACTATGGTGCAAGGCTGGTCACCGATGATTCGCGAAGTGCTAATGACCAAGCGCATGCCACCGGGTCAGATCGACGCACATGTTGGTGATTTTGTTAACGACCGTCTGATTGACGATCAGGCTATTCGCAATATTATTGCCTGGGCCGATGCCGGCGCGGTAAAAGATGGCGAAACCGATCCTCTCGCCGAGCTGACCTGGCCTACTTCCAGGTGGGCAAATGGCGAGCCCGATTTGATTCTGGATATTCCTGCAACCACAGTGCCGGCAACCGGAAATGGTGTTTTCGTCAATACCGAAGTCACCATTGCCATGGACGAAGATCGCTGGTTGCGTGGCAGCCAGATAGTCGCTGGCGACAGATCAGTGCTGCACCATACAGTCAACCGCCTCGACTTTCCTGAGGAGATCGGCACCAAAAAAAGGAGAGGATTTCTTGGGGGTAGTGGTAACCCGGATAAGGCTGGAATCACGGCCTATGTCCCCGGCGGTACGCCAGACTTGAATCCCCCTGGCATCGGCGGGCTGGTGAAAGCAGGTTCGGTGCTGGCGCTGAATATGCATTACACCCCGAACGGGCGCGAAACCGTAGATCGTAGCCAGCTTGGATTATGGTTCTACCCTATAGATGAGGAGCCAAAAGAGAGAATGTCCGGCAACTGTGCCTGCGTCTTTCCGAACAGCTGGACTACTATTCCGGCCCACGACCCCAATTTCAAACAGACGGCCTTCATCGTATTACCAAAAGATGCAGAACTGTATAGCTTACTGCCGCACATGCACTTCCGTGGCAAGTCCATGCGTTTCTACGCAGACTATCCTAATGGCACCCGCGAAGAGCTGATCAACGTCGCCAACTACAATTATAACTGGCAACTCAGCTACACTTTCGCAGAGCCAAAATTTGTTCCCGAGGGTACCAAGATTACGGCGGTAGCGGCATGGGATAACTCGGAACAAAATCCCGCCAATCCTAACCCCGACAGAAATGTAGACTGGGGCAATGAAAGCTGGGATGAGATGTTCTTCGGTGCGATGCAGTACAAGTTCACCGGACAGGGTGGGGAAGACTAAGACTTCACCTTAAGCTTAAACCAGCCCGGGCACTTTCCAGTGGCCGGGTTTTTTTGGATTGAGGTTCCCTGGCAGAGGGTTTTTCAACAGCCTGCTAGAGAATCTGGAATATATCGTAGGCAACCTTGCCCTGGATCTGTTTGCTCTTACCGATACAGACGATGTGATTCAACCAGTCGTATTTCTCTGACGCGGTTTGGAAAATGGGACGGACTCGCCAATACAGCCCGTTTTCGCCCGGGTGCACGACGCCGGTGTAACTCATGTAAATGATGGCACCATCATCGGTATCCAGGGTGATACGCACATCGAGACTGCTGTGGCCGGAGACCTGCGTTATCCAGTCGGCGCCGCCATCGCGTACCGTGCCTCTGATGCGCGGGCCGCCAAATGCGCCGCCGGTAACCGGGGCGATGCTGGTGTGACCGGCGTCGAGTTGCGCCGCTACATCCAGTGACAGTTCCATTAAAAACTCTGATTCGAGTGCGCTCGCTGCGGTTTGGGCCGTTGCCATGGTGCTGGCTCCTACCGAGGTCGCTGCTAATGCAGTCACGCCAAGTCTGGTAAATTCTCTGCGGCTTAAAGATCTCTGATTATCGCTCATCGTGGTGCTCCCTTAAAAATGTGTCCCCATGATAGTGTCAATAATTCAGGATGTCATCGGCTCTGACTTAAAGCGGTTGTCGAACCGTCGCAGGATAGTTGGTAAATAGAGCAAGTCGAGTACTAACGCCAGCACTACGATCGGTACCAGCAGTTTTGCTGCCTGCTGAAAATACAGGGTGCTGGCCCCAATCAGGATGGTGGTGCCCAATGCCAGCACCAGGGTTGTAATGCTGAGAGCCGGCCCCGCCGTCTTTATTGCATGATTGATGGAGCTGCTCTTGTCGGCGCCGTCTCTTCTGCTTTCCAGGTAGTGACTGAGGATATGCACGGTGTCATCTACCACCAGCCCGATGCTGATGCTAAACAGCATCATCACAAAAGGATCCAGTTGTCCCACAAACAGCGCCCACATGCCAAAAACCATGGTTGCAGGTAGCAGATTTGGAAGCACGCTCAAAATACCAAAATAGATACTGCGTAGTCCGACGATGAGGCTCAGTGTGATAAGTATCAGGCTCAGGCTATAACCCTGCAACAATTCGATGGTAACCAATTCATCCATACGCGCGAACAATAGTATGCCGCTGCCGTGAATCAATACCGCGTCCGCGAAATCTTCGTTGAATTTGCGTGTTATCTGCTCGTCGAGGTCGATTAGTTCCTGATTCGATATCGGCGTCGCGTTGACAAACAATTTCAGAATAGAAAAATCTGTGTTGATAAAGCCGAACAGTGGGAAATCTTCACTCTGCACGAAGCCATAGCTCAGCAGATGATTTGTCACTGTTGATTTGTCATCCGGCAGCCGGTAGAAAGCCTCATCGTCCTGGTGTCGCACTCGATTGACAGTCTTCACTACGTCGACGATGCTGGCGACTGATTCAATATGCGCTTGCTGGTCTATCCAGGCGCTGAAGCGTTCAACTCGGCTGAGGAATTCCGGCTCGATTGCAGCCTCATTGCCCAGTGCGTCGATCCCATAGGAAAGCGCCGGACCTCGATTCAGGCGTTGGCTCACCTCTTCATAGTACTGCTTGATGTCGGTATCCGTGGCGATGAAATCCAGGCGATTGAAATCAGTCTCGTTGAGGGGTAGCAGCATGATCGTCAGCACCGCGAAGGCGCTGCATGACCAGAATATGGGTTTGTCGCGGCGTGATGTGAATTCGATGATTTTTTGCAGCGCCTCGTGCAAAAATGGCGATTCCGTAGGGTCGGATGCCGCCATGGATTTTGAAAACCTGATGAGCAAGGCCGGCAGTATCAGCAGGGTCAGTAGGTAGGCGAATACTATACCTATGGCCACGATCTGACCAAAATCCTGAATCGCCGGTGACGAAGACATATTCAGAGAAGAGAAACCGATGGCGGTGGTCAGGGCAGCCAGGGTTATGGGTTGAAAGTTATAGGCAACACTGTGCTCCATGGCCGCGGTTTTTTTCTGGCCCTTGTGTAAGGCCTGTTTATAGATGGAAATTATATGCACGCTGTTGGCTACGGATATCATCACCACCACCAGGGGCGCAATGATGGATATGGTGTTGAAGGAGAAGCCAAGAAAACCCAAGGCACCGACGGTGCACAACAGCGTGAAAATGGTGTGAGTGAGGATGCAGACGCCCAGTGTGGCTGACCTGAAGCAATAACAAATAACCATGACACAGGCGAGTATGATAAGCGGCAGAAGACTGGTGAGATCGTCGATCATGGCCTCCTGATTGGACTGTTCCAGAAGCACCTCACCATTTGCGTGAATGCCTACTTGGGGATTTGAGGCACGCAATTCATCCCGTATCTGTAACACGGCATTCGCAATTTCCAGGCGTTGGCGGGAGGAGGCGTCTTCTGCATCCAGTACCACAATCGCGAAGGTGAGGCTGGCATCTTCTGATAATAAGTTAGCAGTTAAAAGTCTGTCATTGACAGCCGCAACACCGAGAGCGCTTAATTCTTCCGGTGAATAGTCAGTCAGGGGACTATCAAACAGGCGTCGCCGGGTTTCCGGAGAATAGTAATCGATTAGTGAAGTGAGCCGAACCGCATAGGGAATTGCGTCAAACCCATCTCGCAGTTCTACGATGGCATCCAGCACAGCTTTACTGAACACGGAGTCATCTTCGATTGCGATAAAGGCGAAGTTGATCTTGTCGGCGCTGGGAAATTCCGCTTCCAGTAAGTCCAGTTCCTCCAGATAGGGGTCGCTGCGGGTCAGCAAGGCACCCAGTGAGGTGTCGAAACTGCTGCGAAGAATCCCGCTTGCCAGCACCAGGGTGAAGAGACAGGCAGCTAGAGTTAGTAATTTGCGATAGCCGACAGTGAACTCGGCGACTTTTAGTGAAATAGATTTATCTTGTGCGAAGCCAATTACCACTGCTAATTTATTCCGAAGTGATAATATTGCATCTTGTAGTTTAGCCCGTCGTGCAAAATTGCTTGTACCAAGTCTGACAGTATAACGAATTCCGGACATCCCACGCTGGGTTTCACTGCCGCGCTTGCCTGTATATGAAGCCGCTACTCATAAAGTGACTATTAGGGTGGACTCAGACACGAACTTCACCGTGCTACATTCTCAAGAGTAGAATTCAAACTGTGTTTTGACAATATTCCATCCAGCTACGCACACCGTTGCCGAGATATTTTTGTCGATGCAGGATAAAGTAAAACTTGCGCGTCCAGTTTCTGTGCGGTGCCGAAAGCTGCACCAGTGATCCGCGCTCGAATGCTTCTTCCAGGGTAATTTTAGACAGGCAGCCGATGCCAAGCCCTTTCTCTACGGCGCGCTTGATCGCTTCCGTGTGTTGTAATTCCAGTCGCAGCTCGAGTTTGGAAAGTATGCCGACCATAGCCCTATCGAATGCCTGACGCGTACCCGAGCCCTGTTCTCGCACGATCCACCTGGCCGCCATCAGATCCGCATCGGTGAGTTGCGGATTTCGAGCCAGGGGGTGGTCGAGGGCGCAAAACAACGCAAGTTCATCGTCGCGCCATTGGCGCACATCCAGGTCTGCCTCCTGCAATTCACCCTCCACCAGGCCGATATCCAGCTCAAAATTGCGCACCTTGGCGGCGATCGCCGCTGTGTTCTCTACATCCATCTCGACCCGGGCGGCGGGGTACTGCTGCATGAACTTCGCCATTATCTCCACTGCCAGGTAATTGCCGATGGTGAGCGTGGCACCCACCTTGAGCCGGGCAATTTCATTATGCCGGATCAGGCTACTTTCCAACTCCTCTGCTCGGGATATCAATGCCAGTACCTTTGGGCGCAGGGCGATTCCCTGCTCGTTTAGTTGCAGGCGCTTGCCGATCCGATCGAACAATTTGACATCGAAGCGCTTTTCCAGTTCCTTCAGCGCCGTACTGGTGGCGGACTGGGACATTGCCAATTCAACGGCGGCACGGCTGACATTTTCGCGATTTGCCACCGCCAGGAACACCTGAAGTTGCTTGAGAGTGAAGCGCATATCGATAAAATAGATAATATATATATAAATAATCAAATTTACAGATATAGTAAGCGAATCATACACTGTACGCAATTGAATTCGAGTATTTCAGGAGAGCCCGCAGTGACCCGCCTTTCGACCCAGAGCGTTACCGATGTCCATCACTGGAACGACTCCTTGTTCAGTTTCAAAACCACCCGTGATAGATCATTGCGGTTCGAAAATGGGCACTTTGTCATGTTGGGTATGGAGGTGGAGGGTAAACCACTGCTGCGGGCGTACAGCATTGCCAGCCCCAACTACGATGAACAACTGGAATTTCTGAGTATCAAGGTGTCGGATGGTGCCCTGACCTCCCGTCTGCAAAATATCGAGGTCGGCGATGAGGTCTTAGTCAGCAGCAAACCTACCGGTACCCTGGTGCTCGATCACTTGTTAGGAGGCAGACACCTCTACCTGATTAGCACCGGCACGGGTATCGCTCCCTTTATAAGCATCATTCAGGACCCATCGATTTACGAAAGATTTGATAAGATAATTATTAGCCATGGCGTTCGCTATATTGCCGAACTGGCTTACCGGAAGTTTATCTGCGAACAATTGCCCAAGAATGAATATTTTGGCGAAGACGTCAAACAAAAATTGATCTACTACCCAACCGTGACTAGGGAAAAATTCAAAACCCGAGGACGGCTGACCGAATTGATGTCATCGGGTAAACTGTTCTCCGACATTGGGCTGAATCAGGCGGAACTTTTCCAGGATCGTTTCATGATTTGTGGCAGTCCAGCCATGCTTAAAGATACTTGTCGTATATTGAATGATTGGGGTTTCGAGGAATCACGTCAGGGCCATAAGGGGCATTACGTATTCGAGCGTGCATTTGTGGTATGAATAAGGGGTCAGCCTGAGAGCTTAAAATCTCAATAGATGTCAAATTTACTTTTACATCTGGTCGAACTGTGATGACAGCACATTTCGACATCGTGATTATCGGTGCGGGTATTGCCGGTGTGTCTGTCGCCGCTGAACTGGCAGCAACGGCCAAGGTCGTAGTGCTGGAAATGGAAGCGCAGCCCGGGTCTCACGCAACCGGTAGATCCGCAGCATTCTTTGCCGCTGCCTATGGTAGTGATGTGGTGCGCGGGATAACCGCTGCCTGCGAACATTTTTACCGTTCGCCTCCGCCTGGGTTCACCGAAGTAGAGTTGCTCCACCCCAGGGATGCACTATTCATCGCTAGAGCCGGCCAGAGCCTGCAATTGGATGAGATGAAAAGGGACATTCCAGCCTTACTGCAAGTGTCAGCCGTGGCTGCCTGCAAGCAAGTACCCATTCTCGATCAGCGCTATGTTGCAGCTGCTCTGCGTGATGATCAGGGGGGTGATCTGGATGTCGACGCCATATTACAAGCCTATCTTCGACTCCTTAAGCGGCGCGGTGGTGAGTTGCGTTGCCGGCAGCGGGTCACTGCACTGAACCACCACAAGGGGACTTGGACGCTGCAGCTTGGAAATGAATCTATCGATGCGGCAATAGTTGTTAATGCGGCAGGGGCATGGGCAGCTAAGCTCGGTGAACTGGCAGGACTGAAAGGACTCGATCTGATTCCCAGGAAACGCACCGCTTTATTGATCAGCCCACCAGCGGACCTGGATATCGGCGCTTGGCCACTGGTAGTGGATGTCGATGAGGAGTTTTACTTTAAACCGGATGCCGGCCAGTTGCTGATTTCTCCCGCAGATGCAACACCATGTGAACCTTGTGATGCACAGGCCGACGAACTCGATATCGCTATCGCCGTTGATCGATTTGAGAAGGCGACCTCGTTTCGAGTCCAGCGTGTCAATCATAGTTGGGCCGGCTTGCGCACATTTGTGTCCGACGGTAACTTTGTGGCCGGATTCGATCCACGGGCGGACGGCTTTTTCTGGTTGGCGGCACAGGGAGGCTATGGCGTGCAGAGCGCACCTGCCCTGGCACAGCTGAGCAACGCCCTGATAACGGGCGCCTCTCTTGTTGGTGATTTTTCGCAGTTGCTGAGCTACTGCGAAGCGGTCGCACCCGACAGATTGATTAAGCACAGATAAGTGGATACCGACAGATCATCAAGATTCTTCACCGCCGCACCAGCTAGCATGGTTGAGGAAGCGGAAACGGCCATGACGCCAAGATTTGGTGGGCATGCTGGCGTCTGTTTATTGCAGAAGCAACGCCGATCGACAGCCGCGATGGACGAGCTGGTGGATGTCTTCAAGGATCTGGAACCAAAAACCACGCTCGGAGAGGGGCTGAGGACAAAATGAGCACCGAAGAACGCAGAGAGAATGGGCCTAAAGCTGCGCAATCCATGGCAAGTGTGAGAAAAACAAAAATAGGGACACCGAGTGTCCCTGTTTCATGGAATAAAAAGTGTGGCCCTAAGTATCGAAGATAGCGATCAGGCAACCTTTGGAATCCGGGATATTGTTCATATCGACCTTAGCGCCGGTCAACACCGTATCCAGGGCGTCCTTTAGATAATGCTCACTGGCATTATTGCGCTGGGTCTCATATCCAAGCTGGTCATTAATCGGACCGCGATACAATACTTTCCTGGTCCTCGGGTTAACTATAAATACTTCGGCAGTACGTTCGACGCCCAATGCTTTCGCCAGGGCCTGACTCTCGTCCTTGATGATGGGGAAGTCGATGCCGAATTCGTCGGCTTCTTTCGCTATGCGCGTCATGCTGTCCTGAATATTCGAATTAAACATGAGGAAGCCGATATTTTTTGACGCGTACTCATCTCGGACTTCCCGATAATTTGGCAGTGCGATCCTGGCAATAGGGCAGCCGACACCCTGTGCATAAAATACGACGAATTCATTGTCCATATACTGATCCATGGTATGAACCGCGCCCAGATGATCGCGTAACTCGAACTCAGGAATCGATCGTAACCATTCATCGGCTACCGCGGCTACTGAGATCAATAGCACAGCACAGACTACGGGTAACTTGCCTAACATAACTGCTCCTTTGGTTTAACTACTCGCTACCCTGCGATCAATACAGGCTAAGGTTGCAAGCAAAGCTTTCAGTTCGTGATTCACCGTGAACAAAACCTGAAATCCGAAATATTGTTCTCATTAACTGTGAATAATGGTAACAATTTTCACCGCCTCATCACAATGTATTGGGCCCTAATGTCACAGAAAATTGCAGATTAAACATTTAGCCGGCCTCTGGCCTGTATTGCTGATTTAAATATATTAAAAACAAGGGCTTGGGATGTATTCAGGCCTTGTAAATTTCAGTAACTAATTACTGTATTGAGGCAGTATTGCGCAATTAGAGTATGCTCGGTGAGCAGCCCGAAATTGGGGCGATGAGAAACTGACAGCCGCGGGCACGGGAAAACCGGTCTTGGAGCCAATTATGCGTTCACGGGCATCATGGTTGGCACCAGAGAGTTGGAGAGACAGGCGGGCGCTACGAAATAAAACGGGGGCTAGGCAATAAAGAGGCCGGAACAAACTGTCATGTCCCGGTGATTCATGATTCAGGGTTGGCAGCACCCGTGGCTCAGCAGATCCATTCGAAAAACACCTGAAAAGCGCGGGGCAGTCGTCGAAAAGTCAAGCCCAAACCAGTATAGTACAGGCTTACCGCTGGCGCAGGACCTTTAATGCTTTCCCGAATTACCGGCATCTATACAAAACTCGTATTTGGTCGACCTGTTCCGGTGCTGCTGGTGCTCCTGGCGATCACTGCTGTGTTTGCCTATCACGCCCGCAACTTTCGTCTCGATGCTTCCGCCGATTCCTTGTTGCTCGAGGGCGACAAGGATCTCGAATACTCCCGTGTCATCAATACGCGCTATAGCGTCCGGGATTCTGTCATCGTCGCCTATACCCCGCTTCATGCCGATCTTTTCAGCCGCCAAACCCTGCAGAAAATGGAGCGACTTCGGCAGGAGTTGTTAGCCGTCGAGCGCGTGCAATCGGTTGACAGTATTCTCAATGTCCCCGTCTTTCTAGACACGCGGCTGATAGCGATCTCGGAGGATTACCTCACAGTGATGGATGCAGAACTGGACCTGGTAGTCGCCCGCGAGGAGATTATTTCCAGTCCCGTATTTCGCAATGCGGTGGTCAGCCCTGACGGTCAGACTGCGGGTATGCTGGTGAACTTTGAAATTGATGAGCGCTCGAGATCGATGTTGCAAGAGCGCACCGACTTGCGCAACAAGAAGGCCGACGGCAGTATCACCGTGGCAGAGGTGGTGGAATTACGGCAAGTAGAGGCTGACTACGGCGAGTACACGGCCTTTTCCGGTAGCAGGCAAACCCAGACTATCAGCGCTATCCGTGGCATTCTGGACGGCTACCGGGACGATGCCCAGATCTATCTTGGCGGCGCGCCGATGATCGCCGATGACCTGGTCACGTTCGTGCGGAGCGATCTCAGCAGTTTCAGTTTTGGGGTTGTCGCCTTCATCATTATCGCGCTGGGACTGATATTCAGAAAAGTTCGCTGGGTGGCATTGCCCCTGGCCTGCTGCGCCACAGCCGGCACAATCATGATAGGCATCCTGGGTTTTATGGATTGGCGGGTTACGGTGGTGTCATCCAATTTTATTTCCCTGCTGCTGATCATCACCATCTCTCTGACGGTCCATCTCACCGTGCGCTACAGAGAGTTACGCGCCAAACTCCATTTCAGCGATCACGACAAATTGCTGAGGCACGCCATACTGAGCATGTTCAAACCCTGTCTTTATACGGCGTTGACCACGGCGGTGGCATTTGGCTCCCTGATCGTCAGTGGCATCTCACCGATCATCTCTTTCGGCTGGATGATGGTGATGGGAGTGCTGGCGGCACTCTCCGTCGTCTTCATTATGTTTCCGGCTATCATGAGCCTGTTGCCGGTGGATCAGACCAAACTGTCCTCCAGTCTGAAACTGAATCTCACCTCCGCCCTTGCCACCCTCACTGATAAACTCCAATCCAAGGTGCTCTACATTTATGCCGTCGTCCTGCTGCTGAGTATCGTGGGCCTGACCAGACTGCAGGTCGAGAATAGTTTCATCGATTACTTTCGAGAGAAGAGCGAGATTTTCCAGGGGATGACCCTGTTCGATGAAAAACTCGGCGGCACCCTGTCATTCGATCTGGTGGTAGACCTGCCCGTGGAGGCGGATGAATTCGACGATGGATTTAATGATGGCTTTGGAGACAGCACCGATCAGGATGCCTACTGGTTTACCGGATCGAAGATGGATCTGATCAAGGATATTCATGAGTACCTGGATGCCGACTCGCAAACAGGGAAGGTCCTGTCCTTTGGCGCGGTGATTCAGCTGGCAGAAAAATTGAATGCCTATGAGCCCATCGATAGCGTGTTATGGGCGGTGCTCTATACCCGTATCCCCCAGACCCTTAAAGACTCCGTGCTTACTCCCTTTGTTTCGATCGCAGACAATCAACTGCGCTTCAATGTCCGCGTAATCGAGTCGGACCCGAATCTGAAACGCAACGAGTTGCTGCTGCGCATCGAGCGGGGCGTGGAAGAACAATTCGGTTTTAGCGATGAGCAGGTTAACGTGACCGGCATACTGGTACTGTACAACAACGTCTTGCAAAGACTGTATGAGTCGCAAATTCTCACCCTGGGTGTGGTCATGGCGGTCATCACCTTGATGTTTCTGGTGTTATTCCGCACCGTCAAAATTGCGATAATCTGTATTATTCCAAACGCCATCGCGGCGGTATTCGTGTTGGGCGTAATGGGCTGGCTCGGCATTCCCCTGGATATCATGACCATCACCATCGCGGCTATTTCCGTGGGCATCGGTGTGGATAACACGATCCATTACATGCACCGATTCAAGCGCGAATTTCCGCGCTTCGGCAACTACCGGCAGACCATGTTTTTCTGTCATAACAGTATCGGCCGCGCCATGTATTTTACGTCGTTGACTATTGTGGCGGGATTCTCCATTCTCGCACTGTCCAACTTTATACCGACAATTGTGTTTGGATTGTTGACCAGTCTGGCGATGCTGGTCGCATTGACCGGATCCCTTACCTTGCTACCGCAACTACTGATTACCTTCCAGCCGCTCGGAGCGGAAGCGCAAGGCAGCGAAAATTAATGAGGCAATTGATCTTCCTGTGCACTGTGCTGTTAACACTCGCCGCTTGTGGTGAGGCGGCAGACAATGCCCCACGGGAATTAACGAAAGTGGAAAGATACATGGGCGATCCTGCGGCGGTGGCAAGGGGAGAAGCAATCTTCGAGGGCTCATGTTCGCTCTATTGCCACACCATCGAGCAGGAAGAAGTAGATGCCTTGGATCTGTTTGACTGTCAGTGGAAGCACGGCGATAGTGATCAAGAAATATTTGCCACAGTGACCACCGGTGTGCCCGCTACCCGCATGGTCGGCTTCGGCTCTAATTTTCCCGAAGGCGAAGATGATTTGTGGAAGCTCATTGCATATTTGCGGGTTAACCAGCAGGCTTGTGGCTAAGGACTATTTTAAGAAACCTCTGATCGATTCGATGGCCACAGTGGTCATTGAACTGGCCAGAGGTTCCTCAATAGTGAATTGTTTAAACTGAAGTACTGATACCAAGAGGTTTTAGATGGCGACTAATTTTCCCGAAAAAGACAAGAAAGAAAGTAAGGGCACAGGCCGCTCGGGATTTATGGATGAAAAGCTGTTCAAATCTCGAGCAATCACAATATTCGGTGATATTAATGACAAGATGGCGCGGTCGGTAACCGAGAAGTTGCTGGCCTTGGCAGCCGATAGCGATGAGCCGATTTCGATCTATATCAGCTCACCCGGCGGTCATGTGGAATCCGGCGATGTCATTTATGACATCATCAAATTTATCAAGCCCACGGTGAAGATGATAGGCACAGGCTGGGTGGCAAGCGCGGCCGCTACAATTTATCTCGCTGCCGATAAAGCCAACCGTTATTCGCTTCCGAATACCCGGTTTTTAGTACATCAGCCATCAGGTGGTTCCAGCGGTGATGCGACTGACATCGCGATTCAAGCCGAAGAAATCGTCAAGATGCGAGCTCGTATCAACCAATTGATCGCGAATGAAACCGGTCAACCGCTGGAGCGGGTGGCAAAGGATACGGATAGAGATTTCTGGATGAACGCCGAAGAAGCGATTGCATATGGGATCGTCGGTAAAGTTATTCGCTCGGTTGCTGATGTCGCTTAATAGCGGATAGTTAAGGGGCTTCAACTCTTCGAAAAACGGCCTGGCGGCCTTTTGCCAGCAAGCATGCCACCATAAAATCTGGCGTACAGGTCGGGGCGAATGCGATGGCAGCATTTGCGTCGAGTAGTTCCACCTGGATAATGCCGGTGACACCGGCACTGACATAGTCGACTTCTATCGTTGCGATGTTGCCCTCAAGCTTGCCATCGGCATTGGTCCACTCGAAACCCAGGGACTCTATCTGGGTAATCTTCAAGACCCCGTCTTCTACCGCGATGCCTATAGTAAACAGGGTGCCATCCGCGGTCCACACGCCATTGAAGTGTGCCGATAGGTCTTCCTGTGCCTGGCTCGGCAGCGCCAGTAGCGAGGACCAGCACAGACAAACCAGAACCAGCATTTTGTTCGAACAGTTAGACAAGTCTCAGTCCCACACCAAATAGTTGTCCATGATAAATGCTCAGAGCGGCATACATGCTCAGACCGCCAATTATGGAAATAAAATCCCATAGCAGAGAGGCTGGTTTCGAATCGGGGGCTATTACGAGGCCCAGAGAAATAAACTTGATCAATCCCCACAGCGTAAAACCACCGAACAGCAGAATGGAGGCCAGGTCGCCATTCGACCACAGGTGGGCCAATCCCCAAAATACGACGCCGAGCAACATCGGGTTTCGCAGATGCTTGCGGATGTGTGAGGCCGGAACGTTGCCAGCCACTAGCAGCACCAGTGCGGGCAGCATGAGTACGTGGCTAATGTAACGGAGCTCATAAACCGGCTGCCACACCATGGTGAAGGGGGAAACAGACTTACCCCAGACTATCAGTCCCAGCCCTGCCAACGTGACCAGGGTGTACAAGCCCTTGTAGGCACCGACCGATGGCAGCGAATCCATGACACTCTGACGCAGCCCAGTCTCCCGCAGTAAGTGGGGAACGAAAAACAACAACAGACCAATGATTAGGATGAGCACGTGAGCCCTTAGTCAGGAGATCGAATCGAGCCCAAGTGTAGCACGGCATGGCAACAGATTAGCGCCACCGGCTGGCTGTAAGGGCATCACTGTATTATTTAGAGGTGCCCTAACAGGCAGAATTCCTTCACTGGTAACACATATCAGGTCTTGACAGTTTATTAATTAAATGTTTAATTAATAATATTAGAGCAGTCAAATGCCCCGTATTCTGACTTATTGCAGGTACGCAGGACGGTGGCAGCGAACCACATCATCAGGAAAAGCTATGAGCGCAAGCACAAGAAAGCGAAACAACCTGGGCAGACCGGCAGGCCAAGACAGCGAGAGAGTACGTGCGAACTTGCTTAATGCCGCTCGCGAGCATTTCCTCTCCCGGGATTTCAAGGCGGTCTCGATACGCCGCATTGCCGAGACTGCCGGGGTCAATGGCGCCATGGTGAATTACTACTTCGGTGGAAAGCAGGGGCTGTACATGGCGATGGTGGAAGACCTATTTCAGAGACTGGAGGCGAGTCTGGGTAAGTTGAATAGAGATTCGGAATTAACAGTTGCCGACTTCAGCGGGAGTTATTGTAAATTGCTGGCAGAAAATCCCTGGTGGCCAAATTTTTTCGTGCGTGAGGTCCTGTTTAGCGAGGGTGAAACCCGAGAGGCCATCATCGACAAGTTCAGATCGGTCTTCGCGCCAAAACTACTGCAGTCAATCCAGGCTGAAATATCGGCAGGACACTTTCGTCAGGATCTGAATTCAGGCCTGACGCTTCTGTCGCTAATGGGGATGACTATTTTTCCGTTCCTGGCCAAGCCCATGGTGGAACAGATCCTCAAGCTGTCCCTCGATGAGACCACGGTGGGCGCATTGGCAGCGCACAACACTCAATTATTCTTGCATGGCGTTGAGGCGCCCAGGGGCGAGGGGGCGCAATCATGAATCGATTTGGAACTATTGGCCTGTTAGTCATGGCTTCGCTATTGATTGGATGTGAGGATCAAGCCATGCAAGCATTGGGGCAGTTGGAATCTGATCGGATCGAGTTGGTGGCGGAAGTGTTCGAGCCCATCCTCAACATTGCCGTCAGAGAAGGCGATGAACTCGATGCGGGCACGATGATTTTGTACCAGGACACCAGTCGCGTCGAGATTCGAATCGTCGAGGCGCAGGCCAATATTGTTCGTATCGAAGCGGTGCTGGCCGAACAGATAAGTGGTCCCAGATTAGAAACTATCGCCGCCGTCAAAGCCAGTCTCAACGAAGCCGAGATCGATCATGTATTCAGGGGGCGAGACCTGGAGCGCTTGCTGGGATTACGGCAGCAGAACCTGACTTCGATAGAGAGCGTCGATACCGCCAAAAAATACGTGGAGTTAGCCATGGCTCGTATCGAGATCGTGAAGGCGCAACTGCAGGAACTTGAAGCCGGCACCCGCCAGGAACAGATACAACAAACCAATGGCATGCTACAGCAGGCCCGGGCACAACTGGCGAGCCTGGAGTTCGACAAGCAACGACATGCTATCGCCGCACCGGTCGCTGCCATCGTCGATTCCCTGCCTTTTGAAATAGGCGAGAGCCCGCGCCAGGGGGATGTGGTTGCGGTGCTTCTAAGTGGCGAACAACCCTACGCACGACTCTATATACCGGAGTCTGTACGGGTGCAGTTAAGACCGGGTTCTAGCCTGCAAGTCCACGTCGACGGCCTCGACGGTCCGCTTACTGGCACCATTCGACGCATCTCCTCCGAGGCCAGCTTTACGCCGTATTTTGCCCTCACCGAAAGAGATCGTGGGCGCCTGTCCTATGTCGCCGAAGTCGCATTGCCTGCCATGCAGAACCGACTACCGGACGGTGTGCCGGTCCAGGTTAATTTCGAATAGGCGCTGCTGAATATGAACCTCGATCCCATTGCTATCTCAGCCACCGGACTCACCAGGAAGTTTGGTAGCCTGATCGCGGTTAATAATGTAGACCTGGAAATACCGGCCGGTACTATCTATGGATTTCTTGGGCCCAACGGCTCGGGCAAATCAACCACAATACGTATGTTATGTGGCTTGCTAACCCCTAGCGCAGGCGCCGCCATGGTGTTAGGAATGGATTCGGTCAGGCAATCGGAGAGGCTAAAGCAGGAGATCGGCTATATGACCCAACGATTTGCCCTGTTCGAAGATTTAACTGTCCGTGAGAACCTGCAGTTCATCAGTGCAGTCTATGCGCTGCCACGTGCGAGGCGCAGGTCCAGGGTGAATCAGCTATTGCAGGAGTTTAATCTCATGAATCAAACCGGGCAGCGCGCCGGTACTCTCAGTGGAGGCCAAAAGCAGCGACTGGCACTGGCAGCGGCGACCCTGCATGAACCAAAAATCCTCTTCCTCGATGAACCCACCAGCGCGGTTGATCCCCAGAACCGCCGGGATTTTTGGGAGAAGTTATTTGAGATGGCGCAGCAGGGCACCACAATCCTGGTATCCACACATTACATGGACGAGGCGGCACGTTGTCACCGCATCGCTATTTTGGATCTGGGCATCAAGGTAGCCGATGGTAGCCCCAAGGAGTTAGGCGAAAATATCGCCTACAACGTCATCGAAGTCGTGGCGGACAATCCTAACAGCGCCAGGTTGAGTCTCGCTCAAAATAAGAGCTTCACCAGTATTACTCAACTCGGTGTCCGGCTTCGGGTGCTGATTCCCAAGGAAATTCCAGATGCGCTAGAGCAGGTACAGCTGAATCTCCGCCAGTCGCAAGTTTCCGCGCAGGCGGAACCGGTATTTCCCGATCTCGAAGACATCTTCATGGCAGTCACCGAAGAGCGCCGCAGGGCTGAGGCAGCGTGAATTCCCTGATCAGAATTTTTGCCGTACTGCGCAAGGAATTTCTGCAACTGAGCCGGGATCGTCTCACCTTCGGTATGATAGTAGGGATACCGCTACTGCAATTATTGATGTTCGGCTATGCCATTAACACCGATGTGCGAAACCTGACCGCGGCCTATGCCGATGAAGCCAACACCCACCTGTCCAGGCAATTCATTTCCGATATCGCAGCCTCGCAGGTGATTAATCTTAGCCAGCGCGTGGATACCGTGCAGGATCTCAATCGACTCATGGATGCCGGCGTTATCGCCATCGGTATCTCGGTACCGGAAGATTTCGATCGTCGGGTTATCGCGCGCGACCGCTCGGCGGTGCAGTTGTTGGTCGATGGCACCGACCCGATTATTCTGGGTGTAGCGCAGCAGCTCACCGCGCTGCCGATTGCTTTCGATAGCCAAACCGCTGCGGCGCCGCTGCGACTGATTGGGGTGCGAAACTATTACAATCCGGAACGACGATCTGCGGTTAATATCGTGCCAGGATTGGTAGGCGTGATTCTGACCATGACCATGGTGATGTTTACCGCGGTCGCCATAGTCAGGGAAAAAGAGCGGGGAAATATGGAACTGTTGATCAACACTCCCATAAAAACCCCGGAACTGATGTTGGGAAAGATTATTCCCTATATTCTGATCGGCCTGATTCAACTGGTGATCATCCTCACCATGGGACGCTACTTCTTTGAAGTACCGATCCGAGGCAGTTACGCACATGTACTGGCGGCGTCTCTGGTCTTCATTGCCGCGAACCTGGCGCTGGGATTGCTGTTATCCACGGTGACGAAGACCCAGTTTCAAGCTATGCAGATGACGTTCTTCTTCTTCCTGCCTTCGATTTTGTTGTCGGGCTTTATGTTCCCATTCGATGGCATGCCGGTCATCGCCCAGAACATTGCCGAAGTGCTTCCCCTCACCCACTTTAATCGTTTGATTCGGGGAATTATTTTGAGGGGTGCCGATATCACCAGCATGTGGAACGAAATGCTGGCAATGATTGCTTTCCTGGCCGTAACCCTAACTCTCGCCATTGCGCGCTTCAGCAAGCGACTGGATTGACCCTCGGTGAGCAATTAATCTCCTTCTCCCACAACAATGTCATGCCACGGACGATCCGCCAGTTTCCTGGATTTGGTGTAATCACCCTGCGACCAGCGATCCTCGCCTTGCTGTGCACAGAACAGAAACAACCGATCATCAAATAATTGCCAATAGCCACCGTCAGCTTTTGGCAGGCCATTCCCTCTGCCGCTCAGGCATCGGCAGCGATGGCATAGAGAGGACGCCAGAACGACCAATTCACGAAACTATCAGTCGGACAGCCCACAGGCACAAACAAAGCGTAATGATAAATCCTACCCAGGATGCTGGAATTGGAATCGTCATCGGCCCGACAATAAAGGCCCAATTATTTAAGGCGCGAACAAGGTGAATACTGGCGACCAGGCCAAAAATGATTGCTGAAACTACGAGATAAATTTGATTGTTGTCTTGTAACATGATTGGTTCCCCGGTTTCGAGGTAGAGTGGGTGGAAGCGCTCGGCTTCCCTATACG
>PCCP01000114.1 GCA_002731775.1 Gammaproteobacteria bacterium | reverse complement strand
GATGCTGGCCAGATGAATGTTCTCTCTTGCAGTTACGGTTAGCATGATACAGCTGAGAGCCGTCTAAATCTGTCAAAGACGATCATGTGAATTGACGTGCGAGGTATTCCGGTTCGGTGCTGCGATCAGGCGCTTTAAGGCAAAACACGGTGCCGATCCAGCACATACTGAAAGGCTGATTTTTTTTCAGCGGGCGCTAGGTCGCAACACGTATCATTCTTTTGCCACGATTATCACCGGCTAACAAACCGATCAGGCCGCGTGGGGCGTTCTCCAGACCATCAATAATATCTTCCACGACTTTTAACTGGCCCAGTTTGGCCCAGAGCGAAAGGTCATGACGGGCATCCCAGTCAAGATGGCTGTAGTCTGAGACCAGGAAGCCCTGCATGTGCAGTCTTTTTGTTACGAGTAGGCCTGGGATACCAAAAGGGCCGGGTCTGGGTTTGCCATCATACATGGACACGGCGCCGCAGCAGGATATGCGACCTTTTACATTCATAGCGAACAGCGCTGTCTGCAGAATATCACCACCGGTATTATCGAAATAAACATCGATGCCGTCACCGGCCTGCTGCGCCAGTAAATCTCTTAATGGCGCGCTGGTGTCTTTGTAATCTAAACAGGCATCAAAGCCTAATTCATCAACGACCCAATTGCACTTGTCCGGACCGCCTGCGATGCCAATAACCTTCGCACCCCTGATCTTGCCAATCTGGCCAACCAGAGAGCCGACTGATCCTCCCGCGGCGGAAACCAACAGCGTTTCACCCGCGTGTATCGTTGGCACATTGATGAGGCCATGATAAGCGGTTAAGCCGGCAACGCCCAGAAGTGAAATCCCGTGGCTGAGCGGTCCACCGTTGGTATGAGCCGGTGAAATCTGTCTACCCGGGAGCGTTGCGTACGCCTGCCAGCACAGATCTCCGCCCACCAGATCGCCCGGAGCGAAGCGGTCGTCATTAGATTCAACCACCTCGCCCAGGCCAAAGCTTGACATCACCTGGCCGGTGGTGAGGGCACTACGATAGGTAGCGCCCTGCATCCAGGCGCGATTGGCGGCATCCTGTGAAAGGATCAGGGTGCGAATCAATACCTCCCCCGGACCAGGCTTTTCAATGGCCACCTGGTCCAAGGAAAAATGCGACTCGGTCAGTTTTCCTTTAGGAATTTCGCTGAGCAGGATTCGTTGATTATCAGTCATAGTGAAGCCCTTATCCTGCCAGATAGTCACCGATGACTTTGTCGAACTTATCCTGTGCCTGTTCTATCAGTTTCGGCAAGTGATAAGTCGGGAACAGATCGGCACAGCCGTCATAGTCTCTCAGCAGAAGTTTGGTTAGGTTACTTTTATGGACTTCAGTGGTTCCATCCATAATGCCCATCTGAGGTGCGGACATCCACATTTCACCCAGGGGTGTTTCGTTGGACATGCCAAGCGCACCATGCAGATGGATGGCACGATAGATGATGTCATGATTGACCTTCGCGGCGGTAATCTTTATTGACGCGATTTCCTTGCGAATCTCCCTCGTATAGGCTTTGGTTTTGTCAATCAGCCAAGCGGTATACAGCACATGCAGGCGAAACTGCTTGAGCTGGATATAGGAATCAGCGATGTCCTGCTGAACCATTTGTAATTCAGACAGCAAGGTGCCTTTGGCTTTGCGGCTCAGGGCCCGCTCACACATCATATCCAGGGCCTTGGTACAGACCCCGACAGCCCGCATGGCATGATGCACTCGACCTCCACTTAACCTTGTCTGCGATCCAACAAATCCTGAACCTTCATTACCCAGCAGGTTAGCAGCGGGTACTCGAGCATTGTTATAGCGTATGTAAGCGTGACCGCCACCACTTGTTACGTTGTAGTTTTCCTTAAGCGGTGTACCTAACGAGTGAACATTTCGAATGATTTCAACTCCCGGTGTGTCGCGATCTACGATAAACATTGAGGCCCTTTCAAGCAGTTCTTTTTCTGGTGAGGTTATGGCCATGACGATCAGGAAGTCAGCGGCTGCACCATTGGAGGTAAACCACTTTTCACCGTTGAGAACCCATTCATCACCGTCACGGACTGCCGAACAGATAAATTCGCCGGGTTCCCCCGCATGGGGTTCAGTCATGGAATAGGCTGAATGCATTTCACCGGAAAGTAGCGGCTCCATATATTTTTTCTTCTGTTCTTCAGTGCCGTTGTGGGCAATGAGTTCCATGTTCCCCGTATCTGGTGCCTGGCAACCAAAGAGTGTGGGCCCCATGCGTGTGCGGCCAAGTTTTTCGTTCAGCAGGCACAGCTTTACCTGCCCATAGCCGGGTCCGCCTAATTCGGGGCCCAGATGAAACCCCCATAGGCCCTGATCCTTGACCTGTTGTTTCAAGTTGTCTATGTGCGCGCGAATGGCATTCCAACTGTCCTTGTCAAGCGATTCACCTTGTTTTGTCTTGGGTGCCCGCAGGAAATTATCCAGGGGTTCAATTTCTTCTTTGGTAAATTTTTCAACCCAGTCAATTTGCGTCTGAAACTCTGGTTCTACATCAAAGTCGATTGGCATAGCCTGTCCTCGTTTGTCGGTTCGTTTGTCGGTTCGTTTATTGCGTTTGTCATTGTGCAACTGCTGAGCGTGTCAGGTCTAGACCGGCTAGTTCCTTTCAACCCTCGTGATAATGCAATAGATTGATCAGCAAGAGCAATGGGTCAACTGTTTTGCATTCTACGTAGCTCTTCCCAGCCCAGATAATTGGTGAAGTTGTCGTCGTTGAAAAACAGCACTGGACCGTTACAGATAAAAAGGTACTCGGTGTCTTCCAGTGCAGTGGTTTCGCCGTGCAGCATGCCGTTGGGTTCGTAAACATAGTCGCCGGCATTCAAAACACCATCTCTTACCTGCAATTTGCCGCTGAGAATGAAGGTGTGAGAACCGCTTAGATGTTTATGCGGCGCCGCAGTATAACCTTTCAGCCAGCGCAGCAGCACTGCCCAGGAGCCGCTTTCCGAGCCGGTGTAAAGAATTTTCATGAATGACTTCTCGCCGGTTTGCAGCCAGTCCATTTTTGAGGCTTCAACCAGCGTATCCATGAGTTCACTGTTAACAGGGTTTATATCCTGAGCCAAGGTCATATTCATCTCCTTTTTGGGTTCCATATGGCAATCTAGCACGAGTTATATTTGAGTGCACTGTTGTCCCTGGGTTGGTTTGGATTGTTATTTTAATATGAGGTCCCGCAGGCCAGTTGCTGACAGGATCTCGATCCAGTAGCCGTCCGGGTCTTTAATAAATGCTAGGCCTTTCATGTTGCCGTCATCGGGGCGTTTTACATAAGTAACGCCGAGAGAATCAAATCTTTCACAGGCCTTGTACACATCCGGGACCGAGATCCCGATGTGACCGAATCCCTGGGGTGCCTGGTTGCCATCATGATAGGAAAAATCCTTGTCTGTCTCGGTACCGTAATTGTGAGTCAGTTCCAGCAGGGCCGGTTGAGAAAAAACCCATTCGGCCCTGGCTGAGGGCGCCGCCGGGATGGTTGACTGTGGATAGCCCATAAAATAGAGGCTGAAATCCATTTCCGGGAAATCGTATTTGTCCAGTAGGGTCATACCCAGGACTTCCTGGTAAAAGGCCACAGACTTCGCTGGGTCCTTGATTCGCAACATGGTCTGGTTCAAGACATAGTCAGTTGGGGCTTTCATAATGTTCCTTAGAATGGACCTGATAGCAAACTTAACACACACTGATTTGAAATAGATTGTAGGTCAGGGAGAACCATCGCCGCAATGCGGCGATGCTCAAGGATTAACGAGCATTGGCCATGAATCTAGCTGAGATTCATACCTGGCATGTTGCCGTCTTCTCGCCAGGCTTTGAGTTTTTTAAAGAACGCATTAGGCCCTTTCCCATATGACTGACTTTGAACGCTTTTGGGATTGGGTTGACCTTCATTGTTGTAGTAACCCGGCGTGCACTCAGCCTGAAACCGTTCGCCAATTCTCGCGAAAGAAATAATCTCTTCTACCCAGGCATCTTCAGCTTCTTTACTGGCCTCAATCTCTCGTACGTTGCCACTCAAACACTCGGACACAATGTAAGCAATGTGCTGAGACTGCTCATCCATCGAATGGGGGAAGTTAGTCGTAAAACCACCTTGAGCCGTACCGATGTTAAACAAGTTAGGAAAACCGTGAGTATGCATGCCGTGGAACGTTCGCAGTCCGTCGGCCCACTTCTTCGATAAGGTTTGACCATTTTTACCAACGAGATCGTAGCCAGAGCGACGCGTATATTCCGTTCCAACTTCAAAGCCGGTTGCAAAGATAATGCAGTCCACCTTAAATTCTTCTCCGTTGGCCACAATACCTTTTTCGGTGATTGCATCGACACCTTTGCCATCAGTATCTGCAAGTTGGACGTTGTCGCGATTAAAAGTCGGCAAGTACTCATCATGGAAACAAGGTCGCTTACAAAACTGGCGATAGTAGGGTTTTAACGACTCAGCGGTTTCCGGGTCATCGACAATTTCTTGCGCTCGTGATCTAACCTGTTCCATTTTTTGAAAATCGGCTAACTCCATCAAACGGGCAATCTCTCTCGGCTCAAGATTTTGGCCGCGGTAGTTAGCCATTGATATCAGGTTGCTAATAATCTCAGTCCAACCGTCCTTAATGAGATCTTGTTCCACAATGCCACCAGAGGTGAGCGTATCAAAATTTTCCATCCGCTCTTTATGCCAACCGGGTTTTAAGCTGGCTGCCCACTCGAGATCTGTCGGTCGGTTGTTGCGCACATCAATAGAAGATGGCGTACGTTGAAAAACATAAAGTTGTTTCGCGCTTGCCCCGAGGTGAGGTACACACTGCACCGCTGTGGCACCGGTTCCAATAATCCCGATCGTCTTGTCTTTGAGTTTCTCGAGGTTCCCTTCCGGGCCACCGCCGGTGTAATCGTAGTCCCAACGGCTCGTATGGAAAGTGTGCCCTTTGTAATCAGAGATCCCAGGAATGCCAGGTAGTTTCGGTCGGTTCAAGGGGCCATTCGACATTACGACGAATCGAGCCCTCATCGCATCACCGCGGTTGGTACTAACCAGCCACAGTTTCTCTTCTTCTTGCCAGGACATACCCGTTACTTCGGTTTGGAAACAGGCATCACGGTAGAGATCGTATTTCTTACCTATGTTCTTACTGTGCTCGAGAATCTCTGGCGCGTGGGTATATTTTTTCTTGGGGACAAAATCCAACTCTTCGCAAAGTGGCAGGTAGATATAGGATTCGACGTCACAGGCTGCACCAGGATAGCGGTTCCAATACCAGGTTCCGCCAAAATCGCCGCCCTTCTCGATGACTCGAATGCTCTCGATTCCGGCTTCACGGAGTCGCGCTCCAGCAATCAAACCGCCAAAGCCACCACCAACAATAATGACCTCGACCGTATCCTGGAGGGGCTCCCTTTCAATCTTTGATTCAATATAGGGATCATCGACGTAGTGACTAAAGTCACCAACCACCTCTTGATACTGCTGGTTACCGTCCGCTCGCAAACGCTTGTCGCGTTCAGCACGGTATTTTTCCCGTAATGCTTCAGGATCGAAACCTAGTTCAGAAGCTTCCATAATTAATCCCTCCAACTTCGACTGCCGATAGCCCAGCAAAAAAACTCCAGCCTATTAATCGCTACATGTTCGCGTAGCGGCCGACCAGAAAGCCACCGTCCACTGGGAGCACTGCACCGGTCACGTAGGATCCCGCCCGGCTCGCCAGGTAGATGCATGCTGCGCCGATGTCTTCGGGCTCGCCAACCCGCCCAACGACCGTCGCCGCGGACACCCCGGCCCGACCTTCCTCGCTCGCGAGTAGCGCATCCAGCATGCCTGGAAAAGGCCCCGGGGCGATCGCGTTGAAGGTGATGTGGCGTCCGCCTTTGGCGCCGCCCTTGTTGCCGAGCTCTCCGGCCCACTGCCGCGTGAGATGAATTAGCGCTGCCTTGCCCTGGCCGTAGGCCCAGTCGTTGTCTGACGGAATCCGGATACCGTCAATCGAAGCGATGTTGATCACCGAAGCGTGCGACTCGATGGTGCCTGCAGCCTCGAGCAGCGGTAAGCACTCCTTCGTCAATGCGAACGGGGCGCGCACGTTCACGGCATTCACACGGTCCCACTCGGCCATCGGAAACTCCGCAAAGTCGTGCATGACGTTGCCGAGCCCGGCGTTGTTTACCAGCACGTCGAGCTTGCCATCCCGATGCGTCAGCTCTGCGACCAACGCGGTAATGTCCTCGTCCTGCGAGAGGTCGGTGCGCAGCGCGATGCATTCACCCGGCCCCTCGCTGTCGAGCTCCTTCGCGGTGGTGGAGAGATCACTGCGGGAGGTGATGTAGACCCGCGCGCCACCGGCAACGAAGCCCGCTGCGATGCCGCGGCCGATGCCTCCGCCGCCACCGGTCACGCACACCACCTTGCCTGCAACAGCAAAAATGTTTTCGAAGTTCATAATCCTGATTCCTTCTGAGCGATGAGATTTGATTTCGCGTGACCTAGTCGAGGCAGATCGACCATGTAGATGGTGGTGTCGATGATGTCTTCATAGCCAACACCGGCTTCGGCCAACGTTGCACCGAGAATTGTCGGTGTGGTTCCAGTCATTTCTTGCGGTCTCCTTGCTACATCTCTCGAGCGTTCGTCAAATATTCCCGCTCATGCCTTTTGCCAGCAAATCTTCCTGGTCTCGGCCCTTCACCCAGCCCAGGCTTTTGCTCGAACGATACCCGAGGAGTTGGCGAGCCGGGAGTGACATCCGCCGGGCCGCTTCGGTCGATACCGCGATGTACTGGTTCTCTTCCTGTCGAAGCCAGTCGACGATGTAGGAGTGGAAGTAACCGACTCGACCGTCGGAGCTCGTGCTGGCGCCGGCACCGTGAAGACTTCGCGACAACCAGAGGAGCACCGACCCCTTAGGCATTACCGCCTGGGTGATCTCATGCTCCTTCGCCACGCGCTCCTCGGGCCACTCGTGGCTGCCGGGTACGAAACGAGTCGCACCGTTCTCGATGGTGAAGTCCGTCCCCGCCCACATCGCCGACATGATGATCTCGGGCATGTTCGGGAGCAGCGCCTCGACGAAGGGCTGATAGTTGGCGTTCTCGCGATGAAAAATCTGATTCTCACCCTCCGGACCGTACAACTCGAGCAAGAGTGTCGCGCCGACCTGGTAGTAGTTACAGTTGACGGACGCCGTCGCGCTGAAGATCGCCTGAGTGCTGCCGCCATAGTTCTCCGCGGCCGAGACGGTGCTTTCGAGAATGTCCTTCTGTCGCTTCTTTCCTTCCGGCTTCTCCGCCGCCCTTCGCGTGTTCGAGCCCATGCGGACGATAGGCAGGAGTACGGCGTCGGCCACATCAAGCAGCTTCGGGTGAGCGAGTAGGCGATCGGCAAACAGCGGGCTCGCCCCCGCCAAACCCCCGATCGTCTTGTTACCTTCCGGCCAAAGATCAGTGCTCGACTCAAAGTCGGCTGGCGCCACATTCGCCTCGACCTCGGCGTAGACATCGTCCATCAGCCGCTCCGGGGCAAGCCCTCGGATAATGACGCCGCCGTCGCGCTGCAACGTGGCAGCGATGTCTTCGACGGAATCATTCGCGTCGAAGGTCCTCAGTGTTGTTGTCATCAACGAACTCCTCTATAGGTTCTTCAGGCCTGCGGCCTGCACTTGTCAGTTAAGTCAGCGAACATACTTAAATGGGTGCCTGAGCTGCCATCCCGCCATCCACCACATAGTTGTATCCGTTGATGAACGAAGCGGCGGGACCGGACACGAAGAGCACCATGGCCGCGACCTCCTCAGGTTCGCAGACACGAGCCATCGGATTCAATCGATAGTCTCCCTTTTTCAATTCCGCCTCGATGCCTTTCACCGAGTCTACGGTCATTGCCGTGCGCGTCAGACTCGGGGAGATGCAAACGACTCGAATGCCATCCTTGCCCCACTCAACAGCCAGCTGCTTGGTAAAGTGGACCTGACAGATCTTCGACATCGAGTACGCGCCCACGCCGACGGACGGATACAAACAATCATCGGATGCGATGTTCACGATGACGCCATTGCCTCTTTCCTTGAGAGATTTGCGGCAGAGTTGAGCGAGGCGGATTCCGGAGAAAGTGTTTATGCGGAGTACCCGCTCGAAGGATTCATACGTGAGATTTTTCATCATCATGCCTTCCCCGATGGCGGCGTTGTTCAGCAGGATGTCGACCCCACCGAACCTGTCGATCGTCTGGTCGTAGATGTTCTGCAGGTCGGCTTCTTCGCCAATATCTCCTGGAACCGGGAGGACCTCCGCGCCGAAAGCCTCCGCTTCTTTGGCCACCGCCTGGAGGCGTTCTTTGCCCCGGGACATGATGACCAGATTGGCACCGTGTGCGGCATAGGCCAGGGTCGATGCTCGTCCGATCCCGCTCGATGCGCCCGTGACGATGGCGACCTTACCTTCCAATGATGTGTTGATCTTGGCCATTTTCGAGTCATTCCCCCTTATTAAGGTTAGTTGTAGTTAAGGTTAGTTGTAGACAGCGTAGTGGGCGACAGCGGCTGCAAAGTGATGACCGTCGCCGCGGCACATCACAGCGCTCCACTCTTGCCGGGCTCGAGCAGGTTCTCGGCGTTGCGGCCTTTTAGGGAATTGCCGCCACCGGCCCGGTAGCCCAGGAGCTGGATGGCCTGAAGAGGGAGCGTTCGCGCGACCTCGGGCGGCACGGCCAGGCATAGGTTGCACTCCTGGGTGAGCCAATCGGGCCCGAACCCGAAAATTATGCCCGGTCGCGGCACGTCAGTATGGTTCGCGCCATAGCCATGCAGCGTTCGACCCAGCCACACGGCCACCGCACCCTTGGGCATCTCGGCGCGGGCGACTTCGCCCCTCGTGGCCAGACGCTCCTTCGGCCATAGATGGCTGCCGGGCACGAAGCGCGTGGCGCCGTTCGCCTCCGTGAAGTTGATCGCAGCCAGATTGAAAATCATCTCGTGCTGCGGAGTGCTTGGATCGTTCGGAACATACGGCTCCCACACGCCCTGATCGCGATGCAGCGGCTGATCCTTACAACCAGGATGAAGTCGAATCGAATCCCCCGCAACGAGCCGATAGTGATGGCAGTTGGGGCCGCGAGCGGGGTCCCAGGTGCCCTCGGACACGATCTGCAGACAGCCGTCGCCCGGGTCTGCTAACCGCGCGGCATAGGAAGCCTTCGCGGGTCTGACAGTGCTGGCAGCCATGGGATTCTCCGGCAGGAGTACGGCGTCGGCGAGTTCGAGGATTCGCTGATTCAGCAGCAGTTGCTCGCTGAATTCAGGATGAATTCCCCAGAAGGCCGTGACGGTCGAAGTGGCCGCATCCATGAAGGCATCTCCACCCGACTGCGACGTGTCGAAGTGCGGCT
Source organism: Gammaproteobacteria bacterium (assembly GCA_002731775.1). Classification (GTDB taxonomy): domain Bacteria; phylum Pseudomonadota; class Gammaproteobacteria; order Pseudomonadales; family Pseudohongiellaceae; genus UBA9145. The sequence continues at coordinate 2,743 of PCCP01000114.1, read as the reverse complement.
GTAACTTTTCGCTCAATCGATCTACCACCGCAGCCGGCAGAACATCATCGAGGATCACAACCCCATCTCGCAGGAGCGCCTGCGCAACTTGAGCCGTGGATTTTTCAGCCCCGGACCTGAAGATCTCGGCGTTCGACATAGTTTCCCCCATCACCGGGCCACCTCGACCGTTCGTTCAGGCGCACCCTGGGTGCGATCCGCCCACCACTCCATGCCCATCAGCGCGGGGATCCCCGCGAGGTATTTCCGATCATCCGTCTCCTGAGGCCAGGGGATGCCCTGACGTGCATCGTCTCGTCCACCGATCTCGGCGGTATCGCCCGTATTCGAAAGTTTCAACCTGCCTTTTACCGCTGCTTGCACGCCCAGCACGCGGCTGTAATAAAACAGCACGAACATGGACAGCCCTGCGGAGATTACCCCCCCAGCAACACCTCCAGTACCGTAGGCGATTCGCGTGAGCGGACGAACCTGAATCGAATTCGTTGGCTCGCCAGCGCGTTCATCTGGCTTGGACATAATGCTCATTGCAACTCCTTAGTTGTAGTACACCGCGTTCACGCGGCCCGTGCGGCTTACCGCCGGCGGGTACCTCCCGCGTAGCCCTCATTTGCGCCATCGTTCCCAACCGCGTCTCGAGCGTCCGATCGCGCTTGTAGATCCCCAAAGTTTCACCTACGGTCCGCTTGTGTAGATGTACTGCACCTGTGATGAGGACGTTGCTCATGGCAACCGCCTGGGCATCAATGAGGTTGCGAAACCGTGTATATCCCGGATCGTCGCGCCGTAGACGTCGGGCATGATAGTTACCATGGTCTCGATGTCTGCGCCATGAGTCGTGCCGTTGACGGTGCGGCTGATGGTGGGTACACCAGACGCCATCAGCTTACGCGCATAGATGAGTCCCTCGTCGCGCAGCTCATCCAGTTCATTGACCGAAATGGTGTGAGGTGGCAGACCTGCCAGATCCTCTGCTTTGGCGTGATAGGGCCAGGCCAATGGGTTGCGTGCGTGGTCTCCCGTCGGGTCATATACTTTGAATAACGAAATCATCACCGACAGCTGTCCCATATAGTCGTTTTCACGCAGGGACATCAGCTCCGGGAGGGGAGCGTTGTAGGGTCCCGCAAGATAGGGGCAGCACGCATAGACGCCGGCGATCTCACCGATCCAGCCCTCTTGTTTCGCCTTGAGCGCGGTGGCGATGCAGAGGTTGCCACCTCCCGATTCGCCCGAAACAACGATGTGAGAAATGCCAAGCGCGTCTTTGTTCGCGTAGGTCCACCGGGTGGCGCTGGCGCAGTCGTTCAGACCCGCCGGGAAGGGATGATCGCCAAGTTTGCCAGCCCCGTTGCGGAACTCGACGTTGACCACCACCATGCCGGTTGCAGCCAGTTCGTCCGCCAATCTCATGTATTGGGGGTCGGTCGCGCATTGCATGATCATGCCGCCGCCGTGGGTACGCAGGATGCCCGGCAGCGGCCGGTTTCCTTCTGCGGGCTCATGGATGATGAGCGGAATCTCGTTGCCATCGACGCCCTGGATGACCTCGCTCCGCCGGGTGACACCCAAAACTGGTGGCAGGCTGCCAAATTTCTTGGCATACACCGGTTCGGCCGAGGCTTCCAACGCAGCCACGAATTCAACACACTCTTTATAGGAAGGATTCGAACTGAGGGTAGGCGACTCCTCAACCTCGTCGAAGTCGAGCGTACCCATGGCTTCGAGCAAACGCGGATCGATACGGGGATCGGTTACTAGTGTCAGGTTCGGATCGCCAAGCAGGCCCGGCCATATGGGCGAATAATCAGACATGGTGTACTCCTGTCGGTTGGTAACGGTGTATCACGCTCAAAACTGTCGGGAGATTTCCTCTCCCCAACATCCCGCGGGAAGGACTCTGTCGTCGACGTTTTTCAGCCTTGTTTTGATCATCTATGAGAAAACCGTCAATCTGTACCACGCAAACCCTGCAGCAAAGGGGTGATTCGTCGATCGAATTCTTTTACGCTCAACCTAGGATTTAAGAGACGCTCAAGCTCAAATCCCCGAATGAAATTAAGTAGTGTTCGCGCCGACTCGGTTGGACGTTGAACTCCCGCTCGCTCCAGAAGGGCTGCGATGGCACCGATAGCACGGGCTTGCCATGCAATCACAACCTTCGCAAGCTCCTCATCGTTCGAAGCGTGAAGCAGAAGCTCGTGTTCAGCCCGCATCAACGAGGCGTCTGCAAACTCGTGCTTAATGATGGCAACCAGCACCCGGCGCACGCCACCGACGTCTATATCTTCTTCTTGTTCAGCAGCAGAGACCAAATTGTCGAACAGTTTGTCAGCCGAGGCGAGATAGCCGATGAACGATTCCCGCAGAAGAGCAGCTCGACCGGAAAAATGATGTGTGGTGGTTCCGGGGGATACGCCAGCAAGCTTAGCCACGCGGCGGTGGGTGACGGCGTCAATGCCTTCATCTCCTATCAGCCTGAGCGTCGCGGCAATTATCCTGTCGCGCGGTGAATCCTGGTTTTGTTTTACTGGAAGTGCCATACCGTACAATTGTACATTTATTTCGTACGTATGTACAACTCCATTTCCGGATGTTATCATGCCGTACAATTGAACGTATATTCCGTACATAAGTACAACTCCATTTACAGATGTTATGCAGATGAGTAACAGGAGCAAAAAATGTTTCAAAAAGAAATACACGCAAAAGCGACACCGATGAGAAACAACATAATCAATCT
>PCCP01000113.1 GCA_002731775.1 Gammaproteobacteria bacterium | reverse complement strand
TTGTTGACCGAGACTGCGCCAGATGTCCCGCAGCCGTTTCAGCGTCGGCTGCTGGCCATCCCCGAACTGACCGAAGAGCCCGCATTCTTCGGCGGCGTCAGCGACAATTACAGTATCAGTTACCACGGTTACTCTCACAGCCACATCGATTCGCTATGCCACATCCTCTATAAGGGGAAGATGTACAACGGCAAGGATCAGAGCACGGTTACAGAGGCTGGCTGTGCTACCAACTCGATTGCAAATTTGCAGGGAGGCATCGTCACCCGTGGTGTGCTCATCGACATCCCCCTTCTCAAGGGGGTCGATTACCTGGAGCCAGGGACGCCAATCTACCAGGAAGATCTGGAGGCATTCGAGGAGATGACCGGTGTGATTGTGCGTCCCGGTGATGCCGTCTTCGTGCGCACTGGCCGCTGGGCTCGGCGCGCTGCGTTAGGTCCCTGGGTCGTGGCGCAGGGAGCCGCTGGCTTGCACGCCTCGGCGATGCCCTGGATCAAGGCTCGGGACGTTGCCTTCCTCGGCAGTGATGTAGCCAGCGACGTGGTGCCATCGCAGATAGAAGGCGTGCGACTGCCGGTGCACCAACTGACGATCACAGCAATGGGTGTGGACCTTTTCGACAACCAGGATCTCGAAGCTGTGGCCGAGACCGCCGCTCGATTGAATCGCTGGGAGTTTATGGTGGTCGCCGCACCACTGGCAGTAGAGGGCGGCACCGGCTCTCCGGTCAATGTGCTGGCGATTTTCTGAGCGATGGGACCCTCACGCAGGGAAAAGTTTGATGGACGAGAGCGGTGAAACTGATCTAAGGCATCTGCTCATTTCCCTGGCACCGGTATTGTTGAAGCCGGATTACGTCTTCTGCACCGTCGTGCACGCAACTCATGTTGATTTTCGCGGATTAAAGCCATTGGCAAGTTTCCAGGAGGATGAGGGTCTAAGCCTGATTCTGGAACAAACTGCGGCTGACAAAGCCGGCCTTATCTATGAGTCAGTGTTCAGGGGGATTACCTTGACCGTGCACTCCAGCCTGGACGCCATCGGGCTGACCGCTGCAGTGGCCGGCGAACTTGCAGAGCATGGCATAAGTGCAAATGTGGTTGCCGCAAGTTATCACGATCATATTTTCGTGCCCCGAGATAAAGCCGAGCAGGCCCTGAAATTGCTCGTTGCTTTGTCCGGCTAAGCCGGTAGCACCCCACATGGCTAATTTCTTGAATTCTGGGGTATAGTTGGGTCCATCTACCCGATCTCAAGCACCGAACCAAGAGCTAATCCTATGACAGTTGACCGACTTTCCAGGCTATCCAGCGTAGCAGCTGCAATGGCCCTGTTCAGCATTCTTGCCGCGCCCGTGTTTGGACAAGGAACCGCAACAGTCAACCTCGAGGGCCTGGATCAAACTGTAGAAATACTGAAAGACAAGTGGGGTATTTCCCATATCTATGCCGAAACCGAGCACGACCTGTTTTTTGCCCAGGGTTATAGTGCCGCGCGAGATCGTTTGTTTCAGTTCGAAATCTGGCGGGCCCAGGCCACCGGGACCACCGCCGAGATCTTTGGCCCGCGTATGGTAGACCGGGATCATGGCACCCGCCTGTTCAAATTTCGTGGCTATATGGCCCAGGAAATGAATCACTATCATCCCCGCGGCGTCGATATCATCACAGCATTCGTCCACGGTGTTAACGCCTATATAGACGAGGCTCTGCAAAAACCTGAAGATCTGCCCCTACCATTTAAGCTGCTGGGCATTCAACCCAGGTACTGGACCGAAGAGGTAGTCATCTCCCGACACCAGGGACTGTTGGGAAATATTGGCAGAGAACTCAATACCGGCAGGGCAGTGTGCATCATCGGCGCGGCGATGGTTAAGGAGTTACAGTATTTTCATCCCCACGAGCCTGATCTGACACTGGATCCCATGATCGACTGCGATTCGCTACTCAATAACGACATTCTGCATCTTTATAATGCCTACCGGCGTGGTCTGCAAATCGAACCCGCTGATATTGTAATGGCGGAGTGGCGCAATACAGACGTCGAATTTCAGCAGATTGCCAGCACCTTGATCCAGGAAGAAATGAATTTACAGAAACGATCCATAGACGATATTGGCAGCAACAACTGGGTCATCAGTGGTGATCTGACCCAGGATGGCTGGCCGATGATGATCAATGACCCTCACCGCGCGCAGTCCGTGCCCTCGCTGCGCTACTGGGCACATTTAGTAGGTCCCGGCTGGGATGTCCTCGGCGGCGGCGAACCAGAGATTCCAGGTATTTCCATCGGTCATAATCAATATGGCGCCTGGGGTCTGACCGTGTTTTCCACCGATGGTGAAGACCTTTATGTCTATGAAACCAATCCAGGCAATCCCAATCAGTATCGCTACCAGGGTCAATGGGAGGAGATGCGCATTATCGAGGAGACGATCAATGTGAAGGGCAGTGCGCCGCTAACTGTTGCATTGAAATACACGCGTCACGGTCCGGTGACTTTCGAGGATCGCGACAAGAACCTGGCCTATGCCGTGCGACCGGCCTGGATGGAAGTAGGGGGCGCACCTTATCTTGCGTCCCTGCGTATGGATCAGGCGACCAACTGGGAAGAATTCAGGGCGGCGACGAACTACAGCAATATCCCCGGCGAAAATATGATCTGGGCCGACCGTGACGGCAACATCGGTTGGCAGGCCGTTGGCATTGCACCGCTAAGGAGAAATTTCAGCGGCATGGTGCCGGTGCCCGGCGATGGTCGCTTCGAATGGGATGGTTATTTACCCATAACGGCCAAGCCGAACGAATTCAATCCAGACCGCGGTTATATTGAAACCTCCAACAGCAACTACACCACACCAGATTATCCCTATCTCGATGCCATCGGTTATACCTGGACCGATCCCTACCGCTGGGCTCGTGCCAGTGAGGTGTTGGCCTCCGGTCGTAAATTCAACATGATGGATATGGTGCAGTTGCAGCATGATTATCTGTCCATTCCCGCGCGCACGCTGGTGCCTTTTTTCAAAGGCCTGAAGGCTTCGGATCCCCAGGTGGAAACGGCGCGACAGATGCTGATGAACTGGGATTTTGTGCTAAACAAAGACTCTATCGAAGCCGGCATCTATGTTGCCTTCGAGCGCCAGCTGCTGGATAACATGGAAGCCTTGAAAGTGCCGCAAATCGCCTCGAGTTATCTGAACCTGGGCATGAAGACCAGCATCGACATGCTACTGGCACCGGATGGAGATTTTGGTGACGATCCAATCACGGGCCGGGATGAATTCCTGCTCACTACTCTGGCCCAGGGGATAACCAACTTGCGCGAGAAACTCGGGCCTAACATTCAAAACTGGGTCTATGGCCAGGCAGATTACAAACACGCCGAGATTCGTCATCCCCTGGGTGCGGCAGTCAATGATGAACTACGATCACGACTCAATGTGGGGCCGGCGCCACGTGGGGGCAACAGCTTTACCGTAGGTGCTAACGGTAGCGGCGACAATCAAACCTCCGGCGCCTCCTTCAGAATCTTTGTCGATACCCGGGATTGGGATAACACGCTGGGTATGAACACACCGGGGCAGGTGGGAGATCCCGACAGTCCGCTTTACGACAACCTGTTTGAGTTGTGGGCAGACGACAAGGTATTTCCGGTATTTTATTCCCGCGAGAAAATTGAGACCGTATTGTTCGAGAAACTCGATCTGGTCCCGGCAAACTAGGCAGCAGGCACTCCAGGCTCGATAACAAGAAAAATAGATTAGGAGGAAAGGCAATGGATCGAATAGACAAAGAGGGTAACCGTCTCCCCATAAAAATTGATAGCACTTCTAATGGCGAATATGAGCCGATTCCTATCTCGCCAATCAACGAACGCGCGAACAAGCTCGCCCTGCAATTAGCCGGCGAAAACGCCAGACGCAGTGGCCAATCCCGGCGTAAGTTTCTTATATCCAGCTGCGGCGCCGCCAGTACCTTGCTGGCTTTTAACCAGGCCAATGCCTATCACCACAAGCGCGGCGGGTTTTTTGATATCAGGGAGGAGAGCGCGCTGGATGCTTCCTCGGCCCTGGCAGAAGTCGAAGGCGGGGAGTTTATCTTCGATGTACAGGGCCATTACGTCAATCCTGAGGGAGACTGGCTCAGCAGAATTCCACCCGCAGCCCGACCCTACGCCGGCATGGAAAAAGCCGCCTGCGACGCCGGAGAAACTGGCGGTGATCGAGGTTATCTGAATTGCTTGAGTGGCAATGAGTTCATAAAAGACATCTTTCTCGACAGCGATACCGACATCATGGTCTTGTCATTCGTGCCTTCTACCCGTGAAAACGAGCCGGTAACGATTGAGGATGCCACCGAGACCCGAAATATTGTCGCCCAGTTACAGGGCAGCAAACGGCTGCTGGTGCACGGCCGCGTCAATCCAAACCAGGACGGTGACCTGGAAGGCATGGACGAACTGGCTGAAAACTGGGACATCGCGGCCTTCAAGACCTATACCCAGTACGGACCCGGGGGCATCGGCTTCTATCTCCATGATGATCCTGGCCTGGCGATGATCGAGCGTGCACGTCGCCTGGGTGTGCGAAATATCTGCGTGCACAAGGGGCTACCATTCGGTCCCCGGTCCTATGAGCACAGCCAATGTCAAGATATCGGCATCGTCGCCAAGCTATATCCGGATATGAATTTTCTGGTTTACCATTCTGGTTTCGTTGCCAGCGTGCAGGAACAGGAATTTATCGAGGGGGCAGGACGTGACGGCATCGACACCCTGATTCAATCGGTGCTGGACAATGAAGTGGCGCCTAATTCCAACGTCTACGCGGAATTGGGGTCCACCTGGCGCTTTCTGATGCGAGACCCGGACAATGCCGCCCACGCCCTCGGCAAGCTGTTCAAATATATCGGCGAGGACAATGTGCTGTGGGGTACGGACTCTATCTGGTACGGCTCGCCCCAGGATCAGATCCAGGCCTTCAGAACCTTTCAGATTTCACAGGAATTTCAGGATCGATATGGCTACAGCGCAATTTCCCCGGCCATGCGACGTAAGGTGTTTGGACTGAACGCCGCTCTTCCCTACCAGATCGATGAGGCTGAAATTCGCGCGCTTACTGCGAATGACTTTGTTGCCTCGGAAAAGCTGGCGTATCAGCAAGATCCACAGCCATCGTTTCTAACTCATGGCCCGAAGACTCGGCGTGAGTTTATGAACTTCCTGAAGTGGGGATCTGTTTAGGGAGCTTCCGAGCAAAGCTTTAGCATGTCCGCTGAAGGAAAAAACACCCGTTGTGGTTTTCTCTCTCAGACCCTCGACAGCAGGCTAAATACGGCCGCAATCGACATCGCAGCAACAAGCAGGCCGATGTTGGAAGATTGCAAGACCGTGTAATCCACCGATTGCAAGCTCGAATAGTCAATCGAGCGAATCTGCGTACTCAGGAGATTAAGCTGTTCTGAAAAATCCACCATCGCGGCCAGACTATACAGGCCTTCATAGGCTGACTGTGGCGATACCACAGCAGCGATCAGAGTCAGCCAGAAAACTCCCGCCCCTGCAAAGAGTTTTTCGCGCAGTGAAATGCCTGTTGCCAATTTGCTGCCAACGCGCTCGCTGAAGTCTTTGTCCGCAATCAAGGCCGGTTGCGCGAGCATGCGGTCCAGGGAATCAAAACTTGAGTTGTTGTTCACGAAGCCTTCTCCAATTTTTGTTCCTGGGTGCTTTCCCTGGTCAGTATTTTGCGCAATTTGGTCTTACCACGGCTGATATTTGACTTCACGCTTCCCAGGGGCATCTCCAGAATGTCTGATACTTCCTGGTGTGAGAAACCATAACTGTGGCACAGGGTGATCGTCGCGGTTTCATCTGTATTGAGCTGGGCTAGGCTAGGCTAGGCTAGGGCCTGTTCCATATCCATCTGCTCGGTAGAAATTGAATCATACCTGTCGCTTAGTACTTCGAGTTGTCCGATATAGTCATCGGTAACTTCCAGACGCCGGCTGACACTGCGTCGATGTTGTAGAAAGCAATGATAGGCGATGCGATACAACCAACCCGAAAAACTACCGGTACCTTTGTAGCTACTCAGCTTGCGAAAGGCATTGATGAATGTTTCCTGTGCCAAATCATCCGCGACATCGTATTGCTTACAGAGTCTTACCAGGAATGCCCGCACTCTACCCTGGTGCATTTTCACCAAGGTAGAAAATGCATCATTGTCACGTAGCGCCAGGGTGCGCCGGATTAATGAGCTCTCGTCATTCAAACTGACTAAAATCCAGTCTCTCTCAAGAAGATTCCCGCAAGCGGTATTTCCCGGATATGAGAAACGCGATGCCGATGAAGATAGCAATTGTACCGAAAACTGCTTCCTCGTACCCGCTTTCAAGCCAGATGCCCAGAGTTATAGGCACACCGAGCGCCAACCAGATCATGCCGATTTTGTAGTCGGTCTTGTAGTTTCCCTCGCCACCGCTCAACATTTTCATCATGTCGGGATCGACGTTTCCGCCCAACTCAACGATCTTTATCAGCGTATCCATCTTCTTAGCCTTAATTTTATGTATAAAAAACAAGAGACTAAGAGGCAATACACCTATACTTAATATAACCGCCGCGAATCCGATAGCTATTTCGTCCATATTTAGTGCCTCATTTACTTGGTTGTTTCTTCTACGATGCGTGGTAGAGGCAATTTGGATGCATGCAAGCAATAAATAATCTTGAATCAATTCTGCAATGGTCAGCCATGACGCTCCAAATTGATGGTTCTCAAAGCTGACATGCTGCAAATGCAAATGGTCTGGTAGCAGGAATCTGCGTTGCTATGGATTTTGGGGCTGACTGTAACATGTTCTTTTCCGTATATTCCAATCCCACGTGGGCCAGCCTCGCAGCCAAATTCGATAGGGTGATCGCAGGTTCGTCTGCTATAGTCAGCTGGCTCCATCAGCCACATGCATCAACAGCCATTAGAATGAGGTTCGAAAGGGTCATGAAAAAAATTCTAGCGCCTTTGATCGGCGCCGCATTGCTGTCCTCGGCCGTTTACGCCATGGAAGAAGTCGATCCTGTTCTGGCGGAGATTAGCAATTTTCGACAATACAGCGACACCTTCGCCAGCGCCGGCCAACCCACCCGTGAGCAATTTCAGCTGTTAGCCGACCAAGGCTTCGAACGTATCGTCTACATCGCCTTTAGCAATAACAACAATGCGCTCGCCGATGCGGATCAGTTGGTGAAGGGGCTGGGCATGGAATACATGCATGTACCCGTTGCCTTCGACAATCCCCTGGCAGACGACTTCTACGCCTTCGCCGACTCCATGCGACGCAACACCGGCAAGAAAACCCTGCTCCATTGCCAGGTAAACGCCCGTGCCACGGCCTTCAGTTTTCTTTACCGCGTATTATTTGACGACATTTCCATCACCGACGCCAAAGCCGATATGAACACTGTCTGGCAACCGAACGCAGTCTGGCGTGATTTCATCTTCGCAGTACTCGACCAGAACAACGTCTCTCCCGAATGCGAAGGCTGTGACTGGACGCCGCCACCGCCACGCGGGCAGTAGAATCAAAGGGGTCAGAGAACTTTGATTTACAGCTTAGTTTCTGGCTGAGATGAACCTGTGGGATCTTCTGCCACCACCTTTTGGGAAGGGAGGCAGTGTATAAGCTAATTGCTGTTCGATTTGCTGTGTAAACTTTTCGTCACCTAAAACCCAGGCTTTATTTGTCGCGACTCTTATTTCTTCTAGTGTGCCGCTGAGTATTAGCTGTTCGAATAGCGCCTGGTACCGATGCCGACGCTCGCTAGCATCTTTTCCAAGTGCCGAATAGACAGGGTGGTGAGTAATGCGCTTGATGTCTTTATCAAGCGCATTAGCCCCAACACATAGCTGTGGATAGCGACGCGATGAGTTATGCTGCTTTCTAGCAGTTTGTCGAGGTAGACGATATAGTCTCGGTCAGTAAAGAAGCAAGCGTGTCTGTTATTGCCGCGCTGGATTATGTGAAGTGGTATTTCCGGCAAGAAATTTGTGGGATGACGAGACACGAGAGAATCCTTTCTCTAATAAATGGATAGAAGGTACTGAGCGTAGTCTTGATTTGCTGAAGTTGCTAAATCAAAGTACTCTGACCCCTTTAATCCCCCTCAATATGAGAGGAAAACCACGTTATGAGTACCTATCAATCTCAGTTCACAAGCAAACTTTTATACGGGTTTTTATTAATATTATCAGGCGTATTTCTCGCGACTTGTGCACCGGAACAGGAGTCGCCGCCGGCAGTTGTAGAGCAGGCAGAGCAAGCCCCTGCTCTGGCTGTGGAATCGGCCGAAGGCGTTCTGTCGACACAGACCCACTGGTTAAATACCAGACCGATCGGCAACGGGCTGGCTGCCGTATCCAATGCCTTATTAGAAGTCAGTGATCAGAGCTCCGAACACTGGCTACAATATGGCGGTGGCTATAACAATTTTCGCCATAGCCCGATTACCGAGCTGTCCCCGGAAAATATCGATAAGCTGGAATTTGCCTGGGGTTTCCCCAGTGGTACCGACGGACAATTCGCCGCATCTCCGGTAATTTACGATGGCATCATGTACGTCACCAGCTCTTATAATCGGTTGTTTGCACTCGATGCATCCAGCGGGGAGCTATTTTGGCGCTACGACCATCCGCAACCGGCAGATCTGAGAATTTGTTGCGGGCCCACTAATCGAGGTGTAGCCATCATCGGCGACAGAGTCCTGATGGCGACTCTGGATGCACGCATGTTGGCATTTGACCGTAAGTCCGGTGAAATTCTATGGAACACTGAGATTGTCGATTATAAAAGGGGATTCAGCGCCACTTCGGCTCCGCTGATCGTCAAAGACTTGGCCATAATTGGTATCGCTGGTGGCGAATACGGTGTCAGGGGTTTCTTCGATGCCTACGACATCAATACGGGTGAACTGGTCTGGCGCCACTACACGGTGCCAGGCGAAGGTGAACCAGGCAGTGAAACCTGGTCTGGAGATTCCTACAAAACCGGGGGTGCGCCAGCCTGGACTATAGGTGCCTATGACCCAGAACTTAATACACTGTATTGGACCACAGGCAATCCTGCGCCGGACTGGAATGGCGACGCGCGTCTCGGTGACAATCTCTATTCCGACAGCGTGCTGGCAATCGATCCGGATACCGGGGAGATGAAGTGGTATTTTCAGTTCACACCGCACGACGTGTGGGACTACGACGGCAATACCCACATATTCCTGGTGGACTATGAGCATGAAGGCGAGACCGTCAAAGCCTTGGTGCAAGCCAATCGCAACGGCTTTTTCTATGCCATCAATCGTGACACCGGCGCGTTTCTACGTGCCACGGCTTACGTGGAACAACTCAATTGGGCCACCAGCATGGAGCCTGACGGCAGACCGGTGGTTGACGTCAGCACCTATCCATCTGAAGAGCCCATAGTTCGAATATGTCCTGGTGTTGCCGGGGGCATGAATGGTTCGGTATCGGGCGCGCTCAATGCTGAACTGGGGCTGGCCTATATCCCTGTAATAGAAAGCTGTCAGCAAATGCAGAAGGGAATCAGTGTTTATGTCGAGGGCCAGCAATTCACTGGTGGCACTTTCATTCCGGTAGACGTGGTAGACAGTACTGCCTACGGACACATTTCCGCCATCGATTTCCAAACCGGAGAAATCCGCTGGCGCTATCGGGATCCTCAACCCATCATGGCTGGGGTTCTCAGCACCGCCGGTGGCCTGGTCTTCTCAGGCAGTCAGACCGGTTATGCCTTGGCACTGGATGCAGCCACTGGCGAGAGACTGTGGAATTTTAAACTCGGCGGTGGCATACGCAGCCAGCCAGTTGCCTACCAGGCGGGGGGCGAAACCTTTGTCGTCATCGCCTCGGGTAATTTTGGCTTCATTGCTGGTGCAGTGGGTGGTGACACGCGAATTCCCGAAGGCGGGCATTTGTTCGTGTTCAAGCTGAGAGAGGACGATTAGCTGTTCTAATTAGCAGTCTGTTGATTTACGCGTAGATAGGCGATGACCTTCCACAGATCATCATCGCCCTCGGGGAAGGCCGTACCAAAACCGATCATGCGGGTGTCTGGCACACCATTGGTCACGGTATCGAATATTTCCTGGTCGCTGTCACCATGCTTCCACTGCGCATCAAACAGGAATAGCGCATCACCGGGCTCGGGCGTGAGTTTATGACAATAACCTGAACAGCTGCCGGTAAACAGTGCCTTACCCCTGGCCACGGCGGCAGGGTCCGCCATGAAGGATTCGACTATACTGGGCTCTGCGGGCGCTTCACTACAGGCGGCCAGATTGAGCAGGAGCAGGCCAGCAATTACTGTAAACCTCACACCTATTCTCATTGTTTCAGGATTCTTCAATTGGACGTACTCAGCGCATCTTCCTATATTAGAACTGGTACTGACAAGCTAAATTAAGATTTTACTTGTAGACTCAAAGCGATATGGGATCTGGTCTTAGATTTATGATCATCGCACAGCCAAGCTTATGCCGTGATCTAAGCCTCCCTTAAAATTGAACCACGACATTCATTAGTCCGAGGTCTCTAGATTAAGGTGGTACTAAATCAGGCTTGGTTTATAGTGGGAACCCGGCACAGCAACGAAAGCTTGCACTGTATTTACGCTCAGGAAATATCGAGACAACAAAAAAGGGTGAGCCCATTGCCGAGCTCACCCTTTCTGGTTTCTTGGATCTAGTGAATCTTAGTCAGAACCACTCTGATCCACGTTCTTCCATGAGTAGAAGCCCATGAACATTTCTTCCCAGCTCTGCTCGCCCCAATTTACTTCTGAATTTGGGTCGGGGTTGAAGGCATTCTGCGAAGAGTTATCGAAAGCCCCGACGGCGATGATCCTGGTGCCGGCTGGAACTCGCAGCGGTTCTTCGAGCTCATGTGATAGCTGCCAGTTGAAGGAATAGGCTGGTACTGACAGCAGTAATTCCTCGGAACCATCTGGGTACAATGCAGTAAACTTCATACGCTTGCCACGGAAGTGCATGTGCGGCATCAGGCTGTAGATTTCGGCTTCCTCGCGCACCAGGGTGACAAGTTGCATCTCGTGATCTTTAGCTTGCGCCGGAATAGCGATAGTGAAGGCATTGCCAACTCCGCCAGACATCCGCTCCTTGGGAACCACGCCTGCGCCGTAGAAGTAGATACCGATTTCTGTGGCGTCCGTAGTTTCCTTGCCCGAAGTGGTGTAGTGCATTTGCAGACTCAGAGTTGAGCCTGCTTTCAGTAAGCCACCTACACCCTCGGGGTTAAGGTTGATATTGTTGCCGGGAGCGTAGCCCGCAATCGAAGCCGAGTCGCCGTTGCCGCCTCCCAGGAATACGCCCACATCAATTTCAGGAATTTCTCTGAAAATCGCACCGATGTTAGGCTGTTCGCCGGTAGCAATTGACTTGAAAAGCTGGGTGCGGATAGCCAGTGACTTTTCTTCCGGCAGACCATCGAGAATTTCCATCAGAATTGCCTGAAAATCAGGCTGGCCTTCGGGCGGGATCACGGTGGTGATGATGTGGTGAAGCACAGCCGGAGCGCCAGGGGCAACTTCGCTGCCTCTGACCCATCGATCTTCAGTAAGTTGAAGATCCACCGGAATATCCATGTAATCGACTAAGCCCGTAGCCGGAATCATTTGCGGTGGAATCTTCACGATGAGATCAGGCTCACCCAGGGACCATTTATTGTCTGGCCATACCAATTGGGTCAGAGGATCATTTTTGCTGTCGACTATGGAGCCAGCATTGACCCAGCGAACCAGCTTCTGCATCTCCAGATCGCTGAGGTTCATTTCGTTCTTCATCTTGTGGCCGACCTTATTGTCTACCTGACCAGGTGGCATGCGCTTGGTCAAAACCACTTCACGTATCATCGGCGACCAGCCCTGAACCGCCAGGTTGCTGTCCATGGCGAAAGGCGCGATTCCCCCTTCACGGTGACAATTGGCGCAGTTTTCCGCGATGATTGGTGCGATATCATTCTCGTAAGAGAGATTGGCATGGGCGGCAGCCGTAGCAAACTCGATTGCGGTGCCTGCGGCAGCAACGCTTAGCAGCTCAACTCTGTTGCCATTGAGAACCTGTTGCAGCACCTGGTCCATCTGATCCTGGACCGGTCCACGATACAGGACTTCGAAGGAAGCTGGATCGTAGACGACGGCTTCGTCCATTTTCGTGATACCCAACATTTCCGTGGCCAACTGGGCATCATCCATCAGGATGGGCAATTCAACCCCTGCAGCTGTGGCTTCTTGATGAACTGCATCACGATCATTCTGCAGGCCGGGGTTCATCAGGAAAAAGACAATACCTTGTTCCTCGTACTTTGCTTGCAGGGAAATAAGGCCTTCGAGGGCGGCTTGATCGGTGGCACCGTTAGCCTGTGGCAGGATTACTATAGCTTCATGATCGTCGTACCAGGCCATACTGTGGAAGGCGCCCAGATGATCGATCAGTGCGAAATCACCGACGCGTTCGCCTGCGCTAATAGCGGTGGTGAAGGTGGCGATCAGAGCACAAAGAGCCAATCGAATAGTGTTTTTCACGAAACAGTACCCCTCATTCACGAATTTTTAAGTGGAAAAGATAAACGGCGGAAGAGCACAGTTTACGCAGTTTTCAGGTGAATGCAGCACATTTTTGCTGCTTTTGTTACGAACCTACTCAAATCCTCTGCAAGCCGCTGTTTATCAGGGCGCTGAGGAATCGCCAAACTTTTGGTCGGTGGCTTTTCTACTGAGATCATTTTGAAGTTAGTTACTGAATATTGAAATCCGCTTCGTTGCCATGGCATTACCCAAGTTGGCGTCCCGGAAACAAGCAATCGCGGAATTTTAGCGCTGCTTGCATGCATGAGCATTGTCTGCCTCTGTGCCAGTTTACTGGCTATCTATATCGGTATTACTACAGGGAAATTTGCGGATTTTATCTACCTTGAAAATTGGCTCGTACATCTACTTTATTATTTAACCGCAGCGGTGATTGCCGTACCGGTTTTCAAGTGACTGTGACTGGGTATAAATTCCAGCCTGTTTGGAACTCAGCCTGTGCAATCTGCTTTTTACGCTACCATTGCCACACTGGTGGGAGGCGGCGAGAGCGCTATTTTCAAAATTGAAACTTTTTCAGAGAACAGACTGAATTCGATCCAGAAATTGGCGATGTCGATCCGAAATTGGAAAATGGCATTGAATAGATTTATGATTCAATTTCAAGGCCACCTGGCGAATTGCATTTAACCATGGCAGTTACACAGAAATCTTTACACCCTCCTTAAAAGCAGTAATCGATGACCAAAGCAGTCCTTTTACTTAACCTCGGCACACCAGCACAGCCCACGGCAAAGGGCTTGCGGGAGTTCTACAGGCATTTCTTTGCGGATCCTTTCGTGTTCGACATGCACCCGCTGGGGCGATGGCTGCTGCGCAATCTGATCATCTTGCCGTTTAGAGCACCGAGGACAGCAAAAAAATATGCCTCGATCTGGACCGATAACGACTCTCCCCTGAAAATCTATGCCGACAAACTGCAGGCGAGCCTGCAGCTGGCCTTTAATGCAGCGAACGAAGACGTGTTGGTAGCTAACGGCATGGCCTACAGCGAACCATTTATTGGCCAGGCCATGGCTGAGTTGGAGCGCCGTGGGGTGACAGAGATTCTGCTGCTGCCTATGTTTCCCCAGTATTCCACTGCCACCACTGCATCTGTCTTTCATGGCGTCAAGACCGCTTCAAAGCACTGGCAGCAACTGCCGACATTGCGTTTCGTTGACGACTTATTCTCGGAGCCAGCATTCATACACGCCTGGTCAGTTTTGATCAGACGACATCTTGCCGAGGCGCAGGTCGATCACGTGGTATTTAGTTATCATGGATTACCGCAGAAAAACATTCTTAAAGCGGACGAGGGAGAATACTGCAGTTTTGGAGATTGCTGCGACCAGATAACGCAGAAGAATCGTTACTGTTACCGGGCTCAGTGTATTGCCACCACCAAATCCCTGGTCAAGGTATTGGGCTGGGAAGAACATCGTTACTCTATTGCTTTCCAGTCTCGCTTCGGGCGTGAGGCCTGGATTCAACCTTATCTCGATGAACACATTGTGGAACTGGCAAAGAAGGGCATCAAAAAGCTTGCGATTGCCACACCTTCGTTTGTTTCCGATTGCCTGGAGACGATTCATGAAATTGGCATCGAATGCAGGGAAGAATTTCTGTCAGCCGGCGGCGATGAATTTCAACTAATTCCCAATTTGAATGATGAGGCG
>PCCP01000112.1 GCA_002731775.1 Gammaproteobacteria bacterium | reverse complement strand
TTACCAAGCCTTCTATATAGCTCATCAGGTAAAAGTCGCAGCCAATAACGTCGTGGTCATCACAGAAATGAATCGGCCTGGGTCCATAGGGGTAAACGTCTTGTAGGGCCGAGAGGATCCTGAATTCCCGGGACATGTCATGGGCTGATTTGACTGTGCTACCGAAGGGGGGGCGGCGTAATACCCATTGCTCGGCGCCACCACTCAGAAGGTAGGTGAGGTTTGAGTGGCCGCCGGGGAATTGTTTAACGGCCAGATTGGAGACTTTTTCACCCAGGATCGGCTCAAGATGCTGCCTCAGTGCATCCAGATTCAATTCTTCGCCTGCCCTGACAGCACCAGCCTTATCGACGAGATCATCTACTGTCACGTTTGCCTCTCCAAATTAACGATAGGTGACCATGTCTGCCATGTCTGCCTTCTCCAAGTGAGCAAGGTTATTGAATTGGACCAGCGATAGTTTTCCATTGCCGTATTGTATCCGGGTGACTGAGGAGTTTTTTAGCATCCAGTTGGTGCGGATGACCTGCTCGTCAGGAAATTGTAATACTCTTTGCAAGGCCATGGCTATTACGCCGCCCGAGGTAGAGATCAGTACCTTGCTACCACTGCCGTGCCTCGTCATAAGGTCATCGACGACCCCGTGCACCCTGGACTTGAAACTGTCCCAGTACTCAAACTCGGTATCATCAGGCGCTGGCTGCAACTCATTGCGGATCCATTTGGCGGTTGCCACTTCGAATAATTCCTGAAATCGCCTCGGGTCTTTTATTGGCGTTTCACGGTCAAGCTTTCGGCCTTCGCCGGCGACGTAATTTCGCAAGTAGACCCGCATCAAGGGATCGCCGTTATATTCATTAAGGGATGGGTTTTCGATGGATTCATCAGGCTCGCCCCTGACCAGCGAGAGTAATTCATTCGCGGTTTCTTTCTGCCGCAGCAAAGTTCCACTGTAGATACAGTCGAACTGTTCGCCTATGTCTCGCCAGTGTTGGGCAAGAATCTTGACTTGTTCTATGCCCCGCTCACTGAGCTTGTCATAGGACTTCTGACCAAATGAAGCCTGTCCGTGTCGAACCAAGATCAGTTCACTCATTATTCCGGGCCACGGTAGCCTGCTAGAGCTCGGCGAAGCGTGCTGTGTGATAGTCGATATTTCCGAACATCATCGCTAGCGCGGTGACACATTTGAACAGGTGCCCCACGTCTAACTCGGCGGTCATGCCAATGCCACCATGGATCTGGATCGCTTCCTGGCTCACTTTGCGGATCGCCTTGCCCAGTCGACTCTTGGCCGCAGACACCACCCTGGCTTTCTCGATTTCATCGTCACCACTGTCCAGCTTCATTGCCGCCCTGATAATGATTGAACGGGCCATTTGGCATTCTATAAACATATCCACCATGCGGTGCTGCAAGGCCTGAAACGTACCGATCGGGGTGCCAAATTGCTTGCGCACCTTGCTGTATTCCACGGTCTTCTGCAACATCGCTTCCAGTGCCCCTGTGGCTTCGGCACAGACGGCCACGGTGGCCCTGTCAATCACGGTTTCCAGTGCCCCGATAGCCCCACCCGCTACTCCAAGCCTGGCAGCCACTGTCACCTCGACCGCCTCGAAGCTGACCTGGGCCGACATCTTGCCGTCGATGTTCGTGAATGCCTGGATAGAGACGCCCGGCGCATCTGCATCTACCATAAACACAGAGATACCCTCACGGTCTGTTCTAGCGCCGGATTCCCTGGCTACTACCAATAGTTTATTTGCGTTGGAGCCATTGAGTACGGCGATCTTGATCCCGTCTATGGTAACGCTGTCACCATCTACTTTGGCCGTTGTTGCCACGCTACCCGGATTATAACGACTGCTCGGTTCGGCATAGGCGCAGGCCAACTGCAGTCTACCCTCCATGATCTGCGGAATAAATTCTGCCTTTTGTTGCGCACTACCCAGCGCACTAATGAGGCCGCCACCGAGGACGGTGGTCGGTATGAAGGGCTCAACCAACATAGCCTTGCCAAATTCATCCATCATCAAAATCAGATCCACTGCCGAACCACCTAAACCCCCATCGGCCTCGGAGAAGGTAACCGTCAGCCAACCGAGTTCGGCAAACAACTGCCAGTTTTCTTCACTGTAACCGCGCTCACTTGCCATAATTTTATTGCGAGTATCGAAGTCATAACTCTTTTGAACAAATTTCTGCACACTTTCCTGCAGCATTTTCTGTTCTTGTGTATATGAAAAATCCACTGATTAACCTCTGCCTGTGACGTGATGCATGGCTGAATTGCTGGGTTTCATAGGCCCAGCACCGCCTTGCTGATAATGTTTCGTTGAATTTCGTTGGAGCCCCCGAAGATCGACAATTTACGGTTGTTAAAGTAAACCAATGCCGAAGATGCTGCCGTACCAGGCCCTACCGAATTGCCCTGAAACCCGTCTTCAAACTGTTCCGGCAGAAACGGCAGACAATTATAAGCAGCCAATTCCACGAACAACTCATCCATTTTTTGCGCCAACTCGGTGCCGACAATCTTCAGGATCGAAGACTCCGGCCCTGGCGCCTTGCCTACACTCAAAGCGGCCAGTGTACGCAGTTCCACGTACTCCAGTGCCTGCAATTCGATTTCAGCTTCTGCCAGTTTATTTTTGAACATTGAGTTTCCCATCATATTACTGCCGAAGCCATCGTCGGTATCACTCGCGATTCGCTTCAGCGCACGCAGTCGACGTTTGCCGCGAGGCACACCAGAGATATTTGTGCGTTCGTGAGTCAGTAACAACTTGGCATAGGTCCAGCCTTTATTCTCTTCGCCAATAAGATTTTTCGCCGGCACCCGAACTTCGTCGAAAAATATTTCATTCACTTCGGGATAGCCGTCGAGCAGATAGATAGGCTTGAGTGAAACGCCGGCAGAGTGCATATCGATCAACAGGAAGCTGATGCCTTCCTGCTTCTTTACCGAGTTGTCCGTGCGCACCAGGCAAAAAATCCAGTCGGCATACTGACCAAGGGTGTTCCAAGTCTTGCTGCCGTTGACGATATAATCGTCGCCATCGCGAACTGCTGACATTTTCAGGGACGCCAGGTCCGAGCCTGCATTCGGTTCCGAGTAACCCTGGCACCACCAGACATTACTCTCGAGGATGTCGGGCAGAAAGCGCTGTTTCTGCTCGTCAGAGCCATAAGCCATGATCACCGGCGCCACCATTTTCATGCCGAATGGCACTGGTTCCGGCGCGCCGATTAGACCCATCTCGGTGGCAAAAATATATTTCTGGGTCGCGCTCCAGCCGGTACCCCCATACTCCTGCGGCCAGTCCGGGGCCGCCCAGCCTTTTCTATAAAGAATTTTCTGCCAATTCACCAATTCGTCTTTGCTCAGGCGAATATTGGCATCCGCCTTGTTTCGATATTCACTGGGAAATTCAGAGCTCAGAAATTCCTGCACTTCACCCTCAAACGCCAGTTCTTCGGCGGTAAAGTCAGCATTCACGTCAATTCTCCTCGATTCCGGTGGGCCCGACGCCCCTGCCATACCTGGACCATATCCAGGATTGGAGGTTGAGAGATCGACTCCCAACACCTTCAATTGCTTCAAAAAAGTGGGCGAAGACTACCATTTATGAAGGTCATTGATAAGGGGAAATCGAGCGATTGCCCGGTTCTGAGATAAGTCAGTTTTTAACAGCTAATTGAGCTGTCTCAATGGATTTGGCCCGACAAATACGTTATTCTTCGCACTCTTTTCAACATACTGTATTTGCAACAGTTTTGCTCTGATAATTTTTACTTTAACTGACAGCTAGTTCAATGGAGCCGCCATGAAAATAAACCAACTAACAAAACTGGCTTTGCTGCTGTTTACCCTTAGCGGCATAGCAGCCTGCAGCTCAAGCAGTGAAGAAGTCGATCCGGGTCCGACGGAGAGCGTCGCAGAAAGTGAGTCTGGTATTGACGCAGCCGCCCAACGCGCGCAGGAATTGGAAGCCGAGGCCAGGGCCAGAGCCGCCGCTGCGACCGAGCGGATGGAGCGAGCTGCTCTGAGCACCACCGTTTTTTACTTCGACTTTGACGTGGCCGAGTTTCGCCCGGCCGACCGTGAGGTGCTGACATTTCACGCCAGAGACCTGGCCGCCAATCCCCGCAAGCGCATTCGCCTCGAAGGTCATGCCGATGAAAGAGGCACAAGGGAATACAACCTGGCGCTGGGAGAGCGCCGAGCCACAGGCATTCTTAATTACCTGATTGTAAATGGAGCGGCACGTTCGCAAATTGAGACTGTGAGCTACGGTGAAGAACAGCCTCAGGATCGTGGTAGCAGCGATCAGGCCTATCAGCGCAATCGACGCGTAGAAATTGTGGGCCAATAATCCCCGCGGGGGAATAACCGGCCCGCGAGGGAAGCGCCAAGATCAGGAACACAAACCGGACCGAAAAGTCCGGTTTTTTTGCCTGATGTTATGGAATTATCCTGCTTCCACAGTAGGCTGTTGAAAAATTAGCCCTTAGAAATAGACATGTTTCGGTTTCGCCGGCTCAAAGCCAACCAGCCAGACCAAGATTGTGAAACCCAGAAATCCGGGCCACAGGTACACCATGACATTGTCCAGGTATTGTGCCGACAGACCCAGAAACCAGATACCCGCATATGCCAGCATGCCTATCACATGGGTGAGCAGGTAGTAGTTAAGAAATGGAGTGCTGTTGTGGGTCAATGGCCAGGATTTGCAATAAAACAACCAGCGCAGCGCAACCACCACGCCCAGCAAATCCGTCGGCCAGAACAACAGCAGATTGGTGTTGTGATGCAGGTCCAGATGGTCGGAGACAAACCAACTGCCGAGCATAAGCAAGCCGTACACGCCGCTGAAGATCGCAGTGAGCAGGCCCAGGCATCCCAGAATTCTGAAATTGAGCCCTGCGCGCTTCAGCCCGACACGGGAATGGGTAGCGTAATAGGACATAGGGATTTTTTTCAACATCAGGAAAAGAAGCAGTACCGGCACTAACAGGGTAAACGATGCAACCCGGTAACCATCGCTGGCAACGGTTGGCGGTAAAAATTCCATGATCAGCTGGGGGTCGGATAACAGCATCAGTCGCGACCCGTTTTCCGCCACATCGGATTCGACCCCCATCAGACGCCTTCGCAGACTCAGGGGCAGGTACATATCTTCCCACTCAGTCACCGCACGATCGAGATTGCTGTTCGCCAATATTTCGAGGGAGAAAGCAATTAAGGCGATCGATTCGTAATGGGCACGCATCTGCTCGCGAAAAGTGTGCCCGGTGATGCCATCATATTGCGCCGCGACTCTTCCCGATAAGGCCTCATCAAGGTAGTCACGGACCCGGGTCGTGCAATTATCAAAAAAATACTGATAGGCATAAACCAGATTATCCGGCTGCATATTCCAAAGCAGCCTGCGGTAGAGGATTTCTTTTTGCGGATTGCTAAGGTTGATCTTGTCCTGCCAGACGGTGCGCTGCTGTCCCCGGTACATGGCAAATTCCTGGTTCGGCGTCGGCGTTCCCAGTCGATAATTCATAATTCCCTTGAAGAAATTGTAGGAGAAGGAAACCACACCGCCACTGACATCGAATATCCCCCAGTTGAAAACGGTGTCGGTGCCGCTGTTCTCGTCATGCACCCGTAGTGCCGTGTGACCAAAGTTGTCCCAAACCTTATCTCCCACATCCACCGTGATCAGGTAGAAGTGTACGCCGCTGAGATCTGCCGGAATTGGGTACTGATCGGAGGCCTCGAGTGGAGTCAGGGCTGTCAATCTCGCGGGCAGCAGCGCCCAGCTCAGGCACAGCAAGAGAAACAAAAATCTGACTCTGCCAGGGTTCGGATGACTTGGACGGGGCACAACAAAACTCATCAGGGCCGGAGGATCCCACGTTGATACTGTCTGATTTGACGAAGAAGCAATCCTACCAGATTTGCAGGCCCCGCAGTCCTAATTCAGGGATCGGCGCGCACAAAAATCCCCACTCTCTGACCGCCGATCAGATGAGTGGGGATTTGCGGAAATGACACCAATACAAACCGGCTAATTAGCTGTAGGTTTTGCTAGGACACGCCTGCTTGTCTGGCTTATCCGCTATGGCTAACAGAGTAGACAATGCTCCCTGAACTGAATCTGAATGGAGGAAAATCGTCATTTATTCGAATGAAATCTTTTATGATATGAGCCAAATCCTTGAGTAATGGCGACACCGGGACAGGAACCCTGAGCAAACCGGGATGCTAGGCTAACTGGAGGGCCAGGTCGCTGAATCGCTGCGGCCGATAGGGAGCGAAGGCGGCAGAAGGTAGCCCGTCGAGGATCTCGCGACGGATTAGCTGGCCCATAATGGCTGCCAGGGTCACCCCGCTATGGGTGACAGCAATATAGACATGGTCGGATCCCGGGATATAGCCAACAATTGGAAAACCATCTTTGGGAAGCGGTCGAAAACCCAGGGTCAATCGTTGCAGAGGTGCTCCGCGCGCGCCCGGAAGCAGTGTCGCGATCCTGTCCAGGATGCGCCTGCCATGCATGCTACGTAGCTCCGCATTGGGAAATTCCTGACGCCCTCGCAGGATATCGCGATGCACCGGGGTCTCCGGCGCATAGGAACTGTCTGTACCGACAATACGGCCGCTGGATGTCTGTTTGAAGGAGACCGGTACTTGCTCATTTACCGTGCGAATAAGCGGTGGCAGAGGCGCACTGTGGGAGAGAATTCCCGGTGAATGATTCAATGGGGCTACATAGTCGGCTTTTGCTGCCAGGGTTGGTGTGTCGACACCCGCCGCGATAACGAGCCGGTCGAGGGAGTACTCGCCGCTGGTAGTGGCTACGCCGGTCAGACGACTGCCGGAAAATTTCAGATCCGTCACTTCGCAGGGATACAGCACCCTGGCGCCATATTTCCTGGCTTCATCGAGAAAACTATTGGTCACCTGTACCGGATCGAGATGCCCATCCAGGCCTGCATAAATGGCGGCCTCGAACGCTCCGGGTGCAAGATTTGGCGCCAGGATAGAAAATTCCTCCGGCCCCAGAGCTCGCATTCTATAGCCGGCTCGATCCAGTCTTAACGCCCGCTCACGCAGATTCGCCGCTGCTTCCGGTTCCTGCTTCCACAGCAGGCTGCCGCCCCAGGTGATATCCAGCTGCATCTGCGCTTGAAGTTGGTGATATGCGGCCAGGCTTTGCAACCTGAGATCCCGATAATGCGCATCATCGCTAAAGGCATTCAACCACGCAAAAGATTTACCGGTGGCGCCACTGGCAGGTGCCGTCTTTTCGAACACAGTGACGTCGGCGCCTGCCTGAGCAAGGTGTAAGGCAATCGAAGCGCCCATGATGCCGCCACCAACAATGCCCACTTTGAGATGTGAACGCGCTGCCAGCAAAATTCCCGGTGTCGATGCGACGGCGATACCGCCAATGCCAATTAAAAACTTTCTGCGACTCATATCATTCCATACGAATTGATTATTCCCCGGCGTCAGAAAAAAAGACCAGCAAAATGCTGGCCTTTTCTGTTCGGGACGACAGATCGATTACTGGCCTTCTTCGAGCGCCCTCCGTTCTTCCATACGGGCACCGCGAAGGGTGTTTAACATGCCATAGTTGCCCTCGTGGCAGGCATATTCGTACATCAGACCATCGACCTTGGCCATCGGCACCATCGCTGTGATCTTGTCCTTGAAGGTGCTTGGATCATTAATAGTGAACTCGTAGTTCACAGTATATTCATCGACGCGAGTGAACCTTTCCGTCAGCACCTTGCTCAAGGATGAGCCATAGACACTAAAACTCTGGGTCAGATCATTAAAATTGCGAGTCTCAACCACCAGGGTATCGCCATCGAAGTGGCCCCGGGAATCACCTGACCACTGGCGAATATCGTCATCGATGTGAGCACGGCCATCCAGGGTCACGATGCGGGCATCGTGGATCATTTCCGTCATAATGACGACGGTATCCCTGTTCTGCACGATCTGAACATTATTATTGTAGAGATTGGGAGTAAATGGGGGACCGGCGTTGAAACCAACGATGCAACGTTCAGAAATACCCCTGTCCTCCGGACCATCTTTCGCGATACCGCCGACTACCATGCGAACCGGACGCGTTCCCGGTTCGTCCGGCCCCAAACCACCCACTTGCACCGCCACACCCTCTACGGTTTCAGGTAACCTGCCATTTGCAGGATAAGTAATTAACGAGGTCCGATTATCACCCTCACCTCCCATCTCCGTCCAGAATGTGTTGTATCCACCGACTCCGATATTGTTGATCGCCTGCAGGCCTGCTTCCGTTTGCGCCGCAAGCGCGACAACATCCTCCTCGGTGAGAAATTTCTTGTCCGCAAAATAGGCCGGTCGCTGCAGCGGAATGAATGAACTGAAGTTCCACACACCTTGCAAATCAGGCTGCCCGTATTCGGTACGAGGTACTACGTAATCATCCTGTGCACTTACCAGGCCAGGCACCAAAGCTGTCATCGATACCGTAAAAACCAGACTGGTTAATTTCATGCTATCCCCCAAAAAATCCAATATTGACTACAGAACCTGCCGATATTGTAACCCATTTGATCTGCCTTTTATGTTTTAGATGCTATGATGGCGAGCTTTCGGCAGGGCCCAGATAATGGCAGTAACAGAAGGTGGGACGCCAATGCTCCAGAGCACGAAGCCAATTTTGAGGAAGGATTTGACATGAATGGTGCGACTGCGTTGATCGAAACCCTGGCTGAGTGTGGTGTCGACTTCTGCTTCGCTAATCCCGGCACCTCGGAGATGCATCTAGTACAGGCATTGGATGCCGTGCCTCGAATGAAATCCGTGCTGGCATTGTTCGAGGGTGTCTGCACCGGCGCCGCCGATGGTGTTGCCCGCATGACCGGAAAACCTGCCGCGACGCTGCTCCACCTTGGTCCCGGCATGGCCAATGGTATCGCCAACTTGCACAATGCCCGCCGTGCTAATTCTCCCATGATCAATATCATCGGCAATCATCCGAATTACCATCTGGGTTTCGATGCACCGCTGACCTCGGATATCGAGACCCTGGCCAGGAATTTTTCCTGCTGGATCAAATCTTCGAGCACCGATGCAAGCCTGGCCCAGGACGGGGCCGATGCCTACACCGCCACGTTGCGGCAAAGCTCTGGCTCTACCGGCCAAATTGCCACCCTAATAATGGGCGCCGATGCGGCTTGGGGAGACTCACCTGGAATTGGAACTCCCAATCCGGTTCCCGTGCGTTCGAAGGTAGGTGAAGCCACTATCGAGTCCATAGCGGACTTGCTCGGCAAGGCTGGCAACACCGTCCTCTTGCTGGAACACCAGGCCATCGAAGCGGATGCCCTCACTGCCGCTGGTAAAATTGCCAGCAAAACCGGTTGCCGCCTGATGACCGGCACCTTCCCCAGCCGTATCGATGGCGGCCCAGGCCGGGTGGCGGTTGAAAGGCTGCCTTACTTCCCCGAACAGGTGCTGAAAACCCTCGAAGGCACCGAAGACCTGATTCTCGTCGGTGGCCAGATACCGGCCAGCTTCTTTGCTTACCAGGGCCTTCCCGGCGAACTGTTGCCGAACGGATGTGAAGTAAGTCGGCTATGTTTTATCGAGGAAGATGCAATCGATGCCCTCAACCGGCTGACGCAACGGCTCGACGCCGAACACGCGACCGTGACCTGTTTCGAGAAGGTCGATATCCCGCAACCCAGTGGCGAGTTGAACACCAGGACTATCATTCAGGCACTGGCGGCCACCATGCCGGAAGATGTCATCGTGGCCACGGATTCCGGCGGCGGCAATGCCGCTTATCCGTTTTGCCAGGGCGCGGCGACCAACTCCTGGTTGAGCCTCACCGGCGGCGCCATCGGCCAGGGAGGTCCCTGTGCCACCGGCGCGGCCTTGGCCTGCCCCGATCGCCAGGTACTGGCTATGCTGGGTGATGGTGGCGCTGCCTACACCAACCAGTGTTTCTGGACCCAGGCCCGGGAAGGACTCGACGTCACCACCGTAATATTCGCCAACCGCTCCTACAATATTTTGAATGTCGAATACGCCAGGCTGGGGGTAAG
This sequence comes from Gammaproteobacteria bacterium, assembly GCA_002731775.1. Classification (GTDB taxonomy): domain Bacteria; phylum Pseudomonadota; class Gammaproteobacteria; order Pseudomonadales; family Pseudohongiellaceae; genus UBA9145. The sequence goes on along the minus strand of PCCP01000112.1, from coordinate 27,151 downwards.
CGAAGTTGGAGACATCGCCGCCAGCCTGTTCGATATCGGCAACCCCGAGATCAACTGGGTCGACATGGCCAATAGTTTCGGCGTACCCGGCGCCAGCACCGACAGCGCCGAAGAACTCTGCAAACTGTTACAACAGAGTTATGAGACACCTGGCCCGTTTCTGATTCAAGCCAACGGTGAACTACAGCGTTAATGAATGTTAGGTCGTAAAAAAAATCCGGCTATAAGGTAGCTCTAATTTTACGAGTCTCTGTGAAGGCGCGCTGCGCTGCCATACCCTTCTGCCTCCGCGGCTTGCACCCCTCCCGGGTGCCCTCCCTCTGTCACTCGGTGCTGCGCCTTTACTGCTGCGTCAACAGGACCCACCAACCCAGTGCGCTCTACACAGCCGCAACTAAACCTCGTCCCATAAGTCTTGACGTTTAATAGGCAACAATCTTCCCTTTCATACGGGAATACCTCAACTCGGACCCTCCTTTCGGGTTTCATATTTTCAAGCCCAGGTAAAATTACGCTGGATTCGACCTAGCTTGGTATAGAATTTTTCCGATTGTTCCTGGTCTGCTTCCTGCTGCGGGAACAATAAGCTAATCATTGGAATCAGCAACAGAGGGATCAACAGGGTCAGGAATGACGGATCACTCCATTCACCCAGGGACTGAGTCAGCTCATACCAGATCTGGGCGAAGCCCCCGGCGGCGGCATTCTCGGCGCCACTGAACAGGCTATTGAACAACCACATCGTCAGGCCGCCGACAAATCCGCCCAGTATGCCCCAGAAGGCTGCTTTCTCCGTGGTTTTCTTCCAGTAAAACACATACCCCACCGCTATCGCCGGCGGAACCACCATGGCGAAACCCAGCAACAACAGCTGCAGCACAGAACTGATGTTGCCGAGCCAGGCAATCAGAGCCGCGGCCGTGCCGTAGACTATGGTAACAATCCGGTACGCACGCAATTTCTTATCGCTGCTATAGTTTTTCGAAGCTGGAATCCAGTCACTCACAAACATAGTGGCACTGGCAAGCAGAATCGGCGCACCCGATGAGATTACCGCTGCCAGGACTGCAGCCAGGGCAATCCCCCCGAGGATGGGACCGGTGTCCATCGCCAGTTGAGCGATATTGAGATAACTGGTCAAACCGCTTTCGGAACCATAGGTCGCCATGGTCAGAATACCGATGAAGCCAGCCACCAGCGGCATCAACGCCGCGATAATTCCGGCCAGGAAAAAGCCCGGAATCAGGTATTCCTGCTTCGCCGCCGAGCTCGCGTAATTGGCGTAGATCGATGCCGCCGGCGTGTGAATAGTGGCGGAGATAAACAGGGCGATGATCGTGGCCCAACCGATACCAATGAAGCTCCACCAGGAAGGCGAATCTTTACCCGCCGCCGCCAGCATCACCTCGGACTGCGCCACAACCTGGTCCCAGCCTCCAATGTTTTGCATCGCGACGAAGCCCACGAGTGTCAGGCCCAGTATGATCACTGTGCAGTGCACTACATTGGTTATGGCGGTTCCTTTCAGACCACCGGTAACGGTTAACAGGACAATCACAAATCCGCCGATGGCCACGCCTGCGCCGAAGGGCATGCCAGTAACACCACTGACAATCGAACCGATCACGAAAGGCTCGATAATATTTACTACCAGGTATTCAGCCTGCACACAGAGGCTGGTGAGCCATTGGCAGCGACGGGAACCGAAACGCTGATCGAATACTTCACCCACACTGGATAGCCGCAGGCGACGATAGGGTATAGCGAAAAACAGGCCCACCAGGAACAGGGCCGCGAAGGAATTAACGCTGTACCACAGGTGACCGACACCCTCGTTGATGACGTCGCCGGCGACGCCATAGGTGCCAGCGCCACCAATGCGGGTTCCAGCGACACCTGCCGCCAGCATGCCGACACCGAGGGTACCCCCGCCAATGGCCCAATCGGCTGCGCTTCTGTTTCCTCGGCTCAGGTAAATACCGATGCCGGCGAAAAACACCAGGTAAACAAGAATGACGACTGCGGTTATACTCATGCAGGGCTCCCTCTATTATCAAGCAATCACTGATTTCTTGGTTGCAGTGTACTCAGATCACCGTTGAGCCAAGCACTGACCTGTGTCAACAGCGCAACAATTGATCAACGCATACTACACTACGTGGGGAGTAGGTGCCCCGCGAGAACTCGCGCCAGAAGCAACAACTTTAGCATTCGCCCGCTTGAGGAACACCCGCAAGGAACACTTTATGGCAGACATGCAATCAGATCTGGATGCCTGGCTCAATCAGGTTCGCGAAGAAATCATTGAACCGGATCGTGCCATCATCGATCCCCATCATCATCTGTGGAAGAATCGTTTCGAGCGGGATTATCTCCTGCCTGAGTTGTGGGCAGATACTGGCAGCGGTCATAATATTGTGAAAACCGCTTTTATGGAGTGCCGTGCATTTTATTATCGTGATGGCCCAGAACATTTACGGCCTGCCGGCGAGACCGAGTTCATCGCCAATCTCGCCAGCGCGAGCCGTTCTGGCGCCAGCGAGTCGGGGGCTGGCAAGCAAGCGTCTATCTCGGCAATTATTGCCCATGCCGATCTCACCCTCGCCGGGGAATCGGAAGACAAACTACTGGAAATACTCGATCTGCATCGCCAACGCGGCGCTGGTCTGTTTCGGGGCATTCGACATTCCGCAGCTCGGGACAAACATCCCGAAGATCTTTTTATTGTTAGCTCCGCACCACCTTATTTGCACGGCAAGGAATCTTTCCGCAAGGGCTTGCGCATTTTAGCCGACCAGGGACTAACCTATGACACCTGGCACTATCATCATCAGAATCTGGATTTCCTGGATCTAGCACGTGCCGTGCCTGAGTGCACGATGATACTCGATCATTTTGGTACACCCCTGGGTATAGGTGTCTACAAGAACTGTAAGGATGAAATTTTTCAGGAGTGGAAGCAGGAAATTGCTGAGCTTGCCAAATGTGAAAACGTGGTCGCCAAACTGGGCGGCCTGGCGATGCCAGACAACGGCTTCGGCTGGCACCTGGCGGCGCGGCCGCCGACATCGGACGAATTGGTGCAGGCTCAGCGGAGGTATTATCTCCATACCATAGAATGTTTTGGACCCGAGCGCTGCATGTTTGAGAGCAATTTCCCGGTGGACCGTCTATCGGTGAATTACCATGTGCTATGGAACGCATTTAAGAAAATGGCGGCAGGGTATTCCGAAACGGAACAACATGCGATGTTCTATGGTACAGCCGAACGGGTGTATTCCATGCGAGACAGTTAAAGGCAGCGGTAGTGTTACTTGCGCAGGCGTTTGATTACCGCACTACTCATCAGAACTACGCTCTCATCTACCATCAGTTCACAGCGCACGAATACCATAGAGCCCCCACGTTTGATGACCTGCGCCCGGCCCTCAATCAAATCCCCCTGAAAAGCCGGTGCGGTGAATTCATTACTACAGCTAACGGTGATGACACTCTCGCTTTCGCCACCATTTGCACCGAGACAAAGCGTGTAATCCGCCAGCGCCATTAAAATGCCACCATGCACCGAATCGTGGGCATTACAATGATGATTCACCACTCTAAGCGCGGTACGAGGATTGATGCCGTCCATGTAAAAGAAAAAAGGTCCCAGGTAGTTCTCTGCCCTGTCCCCCACCCAATGTCGGTAGTTAGACGGCACATCGTAATCTTCGGGTTTGAAGCTCTCGGGTCTAGAATTCATGGTAGGGGCCGTTAATCATCGTCGTCAGCGTCGGGAATCACCAGGTCGATCGCAGCACCGGCCACCTTGAAAGGCACCTTGGCAACCTCGATGGTGGTATCGACGGCAGCGCCAACAACGGCGCCTACGCAAGCTGATAATGACAGACAGACAAGCAGGCTCATACAGATTCCCGCTAATTTAAAACTACGCCACGCTTTCATTACCATGCCATCTCCAATAAAAAATTTGTTACAAAGTTAGCTGCCAATAAGCTATATCGATAAAATTATCGAACTTGTTTCCCAGTTCCCGAAATTGGCCAATTTCCCGAAAACCCATCTTCTCATGCAAGGCGACACTGCCCGGATTAGGCTGAGCAATGCCGGCAATTAACACATGTATCGGCGTCTTGCGTATTTCATCAATCAACTGCTGGTAAAGTCTCGCCCCCCTGCCCTTGCCAAACTTATCTTGTTGCAGATAAATGCTGGTCTCTCGCGAAAATCTATAGGCCGCCCGCAGCTTCCAGGGAACAGCACAGGCAAAACCGACCAGCTGATTATCCTCCAGCAACACCAGCCATGGGCTCTCTTCATCTGCATTGGCGATTCGTCGACCTATCTCTTTTAGCTCCAACTGTGCCTCTTCGAAGGTAAAATAAGTATTGACGATGTACCAGTTGTATATAGCCGCTATTGCGAAGCTGTCTTCGACGCTGGCGTGACGAATCATCGCGGTTTATCCTCGAATCTTAGAATGTTGTCGATGCCGTTGCCGGTATCCACAATATGCGCAAACTCATCGGCTATCAACTTGCTCTTGTCCAGCACTTCCTGCCAATAGGCGAGCCTGCTGTCATAGTCGAGATTTTGGAAATCACTTCGATCCGGTATCTTGCCATAACTGAGATCGGCAACAAATTCCCGCGAGGGTGTGACCAGAACCACGTTATGAAAGTGACGAGGATTTGCCCGCCGCCAGGGCAACTTTTTATCAAACCAACCAGGTATTACCGCCGCGGAAAAATGTGGATACAGTACCAACTCACGGCCAGCATGAAATGGCATATCGAAATGGTAATCGGTGATACCACCATCCCAGTAGAGACCGGGTTCAGCACCACTGATATCACGCACGCCCTCCAGTGCAAAGGGGATCGAGCCGCTGGCGATCATCACCTCCTCCAGATTTTCTACACTCAGCTTATGGACGACGGTGGCCAGATCGCTTAATGCAGTCCAGGGTGATGTCTGCCCCATATTGGAGAACAGGGTGCGTTCAAAAAACAGTGACAGGGTTTTGCGACTTACGAGGTTGCATGCAGCGCTCGCCAGCAGGGCAAGAACTTGTAAGGCAGCGAACCTGGAAGCCCCCAGACCCCGCACCCGGGACGTGATGATGTGGGTTCGGAAGTACTGATTTTCAACAATCTGGCGGGCGCCGTCGCTACCCAAAACTTCAGACAACATAGCCCTGGCTTTTTCGCTTATCTCTGCCGCGGTGGGTTGGTCCGAGTATTTTTGACGACTGTAGAGCCTGGCCAGGCGCTCGATGGCCGACACCGGGTCAGATATAGCAAGACAGCAGAGTCTCCAGGCGCCGGCAGAAGATCCAAGGGTAATCAGTTGCTGCTCCCGTCGCGGGAAAAATTCTCCGAACAGATAGCGATCCAGGCCGTACAATACAAACCATTTTGGCCCGCCCGAGGCCCCCACCAATACCTTGAATTGATCTGCTTTGAGCCCCTCACGGCGAATCTGCTGCAGCGCCGTTGGACCGGCGTAAATGGAAAGAGAAGACATGACCCGGGAATGATATAATCACCGCTTCCTGCAATCCAGAGGCACTTTGCTGGCAACTACGCCCTGTTGTCATGCCAAGGCATAAAGACCTTAACCTATTACCCATGCCAAGCTTCAAGCTCCAGGACCGTAAAACCCTGCTCTACCTGTTAGCCATTGGCAACACTATCTCCTTTGCGACCTGGCAGGTGGTACTCAATAATTTCGTCATCGAACAATCGACGTTTACCGGCACCGAGATTGGCATCCTGCACAGCCTGCGCGAGGTGCCGGGTTTCCTGGCATTCACAGCCATCCTGGTAATGGTCTACATCCGGCAGCAAACCTTTGCCCTGCTGAGTTTGCTGACACTGGGTATAGGTACGGCCATCACTGCGTTTTACCCCATCGCACTGTGGCTGTACTTCAGCACGGTGGTCATGTCTATCGGTTTTCACTATCTGGAGACACTACATAATTCATTGAGCTTGCAATGGTTGGAAAAATCGGAAGCGCCTTTGGTGCTGGGCCAATTACTCAGTGTTCGCGCATTTTGCAACCTGGCCGTGCTGGGTACGCTGTATATCTATCTGATGTTCTACGCAGCCAACTATCTCTTTATCTATGTGATCGCTGGCAGCATCAGTATCGCCATCGCACTGTTTTGCTGGAAAGCCATACCCCATTTCGAAGACAGAGTCGTGCAGAGAAAGGAGTTGTTTCTGCGCAAACGCTATTGGCTCTTTTACCTGCTGACATTTTTCGCCGGGGCGAGACGGCAGATATTCGTCGTCTTTGCCGGCTTTCTGCTGGTAGAAAAGTTTGAATTTCCGGTGGAAAATGTGGTGCTGCTAACACTGGTAAATGCCGCTCTCACATTCTATCTGGCACCTAAAGTGGGTCGCCTGATCGGCTACATCGGCGAAAGGCGGGCCCTGACCCTGGAATATGTCGGCCTGATCATTATCTTCGTCAGTTACGCCTTCGTGGATACCGTCGCCGTGGCGGTAGCGCTTTACCTCCTGGATCATCTGTTTTTCGCCATGGCGATCGCCATCAAGACCTATTTTCAGAAGATTGCCGATCCCGCTGACATCGCCGCCACTTCCAGCATCAGCTTTACCATTAATCATATCGCTGCGGTGATATTGCCGGCCCTGCTGGGCCTGCTGTGGGTGGTTAATCACAGTGCGGTGTTTCTGGCCGGTGCGGCCATCGCCCTGGGCTCCCTGGTGCTGACGCAATTGATACCGAACCACCCAAGGCCCAGCTTCGAGACGCGATTAAACAGTCAGCAACTCACCTAGGAAGGAGCACGCAGACCCCTGCATGCTCATTATTCATAGCGCATACTATCGATCGTAAGTTAATCGGGAGACTCGAAAACAGGGCTGGACAAGCCAGCCCGGTTGGATGGGTTCGGCAGTATCGCGTCTACTGTCCCTGGTTGAACACCAGGGTGAAGCTGACGGGGACGGAACGGCTGATGCTGGGCAGGCCCGCCACTTCTCTCAAGGCTTCGACGCCCTCTACCAGGCCGGCAGAATCGGCAGTAACGATGATCGGTTTCAAGGTTGAAGCCATCACTCCCGCTTCCAGGCGCGTCACCATTAAATCGGCAGTGAGAGCGATCGAAGCGCCATGTAATGACAGCGCGATCTCGATCTGCATGACCTCACTGGCACCCGGTTTCATGGCGCTTATCGCTTCCAGATCCACCTTGCCGGTGATATTGGCATCCGGAAACAGATTGGTTTCAAACAACATCGCCTGCATGCGCTCGTTGCGAATCTGAATCATGGTGTTCACACTAGCCAGTTCGATAGCGATTTTCACCTCACCAGCATCATCGATGCTGCCGGACAGCACATCGAAGGTGTGTACTTCAGCAACATGCTCTGCCTTCACCGTGACGAAACTGAGGGTAGAGGCTGCGTTATCCAACGACCAGTGGGCATTGGCGGAGCCGATAAACACGATCAGTGCGAACAGGGAAAGTACGGTCTTCAGCAGGGAATGACGGGACATGCTTTTCTCCTTTGAATATCAATTGCGTTAATGAGTGAGGCTCGAAACGGCCAAGCTTCCTTGTATTGATGATAATGCGAAAATGCTTCGAGATACAATTTGATTGATGCAAAATCTCCAGCGCAAGCTGAGTTTGAGGATTATCCACAATTGGGCATGGTTTTAGGCTTGTGCGGACCTCACGAAAGGTTAAAATCCCCCCCTCAATTAACTAGTTGCCAAAACATGTCTCTGCAGATCCCCAATATCGACATCGACACCAACCTGGAAAATCCGGCATCAACCCAGCCAGCACTACCCATGCCCTGGCCCTTCGAGTTACCCCAACTGCAAGCAATCGCCAGCAAATGGATAAGCACCGGTGACTACAGCAATCAGGGCGAGGGGATTCAAATTTCCTGGTACCGGCCGGAATCGCCGTGAAAGCCACCACTGCCAGCCCCACCGTTAAACGGCTGCTACTCATCGGTGGTGGCCACAGCCATCTCACCATACTCAAACGCATAGGTATGAACCCGGTACCCGGCCTCGCTGTCACCCTGATCAGCCGGGACATCAACACACCCTACTCAGGCTCGCTACCTGGCTATATCAGCGGCGCGTACGAGCACGATGAAATTCATATCGACCTGCGACCCCTGGCGCAGTTCGCCGGGGCACGGATCATTCAGGCAGAGATTGAAGGTATCGACCTGGATGCCAGGAAAATAATCTGTGACTCCAGGCCCGATATCGAATTCGATATGCTGTCTCTGAACATCGGCTCCAAGCCCGATGCGGCGAAGATTCCCGGCGCCGATCTCTACGCCGTCGGCGTTAAGCCCATCGGTGATTTTCTTCGGAACTGGCAGGAAATTTACCGCAGCGCCATTGACGTTCTCGGCGATGACCCCGCCGAATTCTCATTGGCAATCGTCGGTGGCGGGCCCGCCAGCGTAGAGCTCGCCTTCGCCGCTCAACATCGCATTCATGAGCAACTTGGCATCAAGTCTTACCAATCGTCTGGCCTTAAAATTCAGATAATCACCGCCGACGATGGTGTGTTAAAACAACACAATGCCAGGGTGCGCCAGTATGTCACGGAGGAATTAGGCGGCAGGAAAATCGAGATTCTCAGCGATCATAAAGTAACGGAATTTCAGGCTAACACCATCATCTGCGAAGATCGGCGAACCATCACTGCCGATAGAATAGTCTTCGCTACCGGGGCAAGTATCCCCGATTGGCCCGGTGAAATCGGGCTTGCAATTGGCGATGACGGCTTCATCGAAGTCAACAGCTTCTTGCAGTCTACCAGCCATGAATTTGTATTCGCAGCCGGCGATGCCGCTACCATAAAAGGAGAATTGAGGCCAAAGTCCGGCGTCTATGCCGTACGCCAGGGCAAGCCCCTGGCGGAAAACCTGATTCGATTTGCCACCGGCAAGAAATTAAAGGCATTCAAACCCCAGCAACATGCACTGGCCCTTATCAACCTCGGCAACAACACCGCTATCGCCTCACGCAACAAACTGTTTTTCAAAGGCAGGGCGATATGGACTCTGAAAAATAAAATCGACACCGCTTTTATCCACAAATACTCGCGGCTTCCCGAGATGGTAGTTCCTTTGGATTTGACCGCTGGCCTGGTGGACAGAGACACAGAAGAGCGACTGAAGAACCATGCCATGCGCTGTGCCGGCTGTGCTGCCAAGGTAAGCAGTGATGTACTTGCGGATGTCTTGCAAGAATTACCGCCTCACGCCCGGGCAGACATCCTAAAGTCTGCTTCCGAGGTTGAAGATGCTGCCGTGATCAGGCTGGATAATGGCCGGGTGCTGTTACAAAGCGTGGATCAGCTGAAGGCATTTATTAATGACCCCTGGCTGTTCGCGAAAATCGCCACCAACCATTGTCTCGGTGACATCTATGCCATGGGCTGCTTCCCCCATTCGGCATTGGCCATCGTCGGTCTGCCCTTCGCTGCGGAAAAAATCACCCGTCGTGAACTGAGGGAAATCATGCTCGGTTGCAGCGAGGCACTGCAAGAAAACGACTGTGCATTGATTGGCGGACATTCTGCCGAGACCGCGGAGCTGCAATTCGGTTTATGTGTTAACGGTTTTGCCGACGAAGACGCGTTGCTTGCTAAAGAAGGCATGCAGACTGGAGATGTTATCATTCTCACCAAGCCCCTGGGCACCGGCACCCTGCTCGCCGCCGATATGCGCTATCGTGCGAGCCATCGCTGGATCGACGCGGCCCTGCAACAAATGCTGATCTCCAACCGGGAGGCTGCAAGATGTTTTGTCGACATACAGGTGAACGCGTGTACCGATATCACCGGATTCGGGCTGGCGGGCCATCTGCTAGAGATGATGAAGGCAAATAATGTGGAAGTCGAACTCAGTATCTGCGACCTGCCGGCTCTCGATGGCGCCCTGAATACCCTGGGAGATAAAATCTTCAGCTCCCTGCAGCTGGATAACAAGCTGGTGCAGGAGCATATCTATAATCACGAGGCATTCCAGAACCAGCCGATTTTCGAGATACTGTTTGATCCACAAACCGCCGGCGGACTCGTAGCCAGCGTGCCCGAGGCCAGGGCAGAAGCCTGCCTGGCAGAACTCCGAGCCGCCGGATACCCCCACGCCACCGCCATTGGCAGGGTCTCGAATACCGCTGCCGCCGCCCCTGCACTCATCCTGAAATAGACACTATCCAATTGATATATAAAGCTTTTAACGGTCTTTCTCCAGTCGTAACCAGCGCTAGTTACTGGAACTTGGCGGCACCCTGCGCTATATTCGCGATCACAGATTATTGTTGCTCTCGGCGAAAAAAAAACCCGGGCCAGATGAATCGATGAAATTTTTTGTGCCGTATCCAATTAGAGCTAGTGGCAGATGCCGGCGAGCGATCTCAGTCTTCTCCTTTATTTGCCTGGCGTCGGCACTGCTACAGAGCACCTCAATCTATGCCCAGAACGATGCCGGCGCCAATACCGTTATCGATCGCTATGGTAACCTGGACATCGAACGTGCTGGACCCACCATCGATGCCAATCTGGCACAGAAGCTGTATCGCCGCGGCAACACCTACAGCAATTTGCAGCGTTACGAAGAAGCAGTCGAGGAATACCGCCGGGCGATCAGCGCCGATCCCAACTTCTCCGCAGCGATTCGTAATCTCGCCAACAGCTATTATTTTCTGGAACGCTACGACGAGGCCAAACCTCTCCTCGCCCGCTTCATCAGATTAGAAACCGAAACCACGGCTGCCTTGATCGCGGCGGTTTCCACATTAGGGGAGCTGGAGCGCGCCGATGGCAATTATGAAGTTTCCATCGACTACGACCTACAGGCGATCGGTCTCGATCCATCGAATGATTCACAAATTCATGTCATGGCGAATACTTACAACAATGCCGGCGACGCGGATAAAGCCATCCAGATCTATATCAGAGGCATTAGCACAATTCCAGGCAATGGGTTTTTTGATCGCAGCCTCGGACGAATCTTCGAACAGGAGGGTCGCCTGGATGAGGCGCTGGCGGCTTATGAATCCGCCGCCGCCAAGAATCCGGATTCGGCTTTCTATGGGGATCTGGTCGATTCGATCCGCAGGCGGCTGGATCGATAGGCTGCTGCTTATCAGGACCTGAATTCGCACGCGAGCAGTGAGGTCGTTTCCTTGCGCGCCGATCGGCCGGGTATTTATTCAAACTCGATTGACGGGCAGGCCTTCCTCATTCCAGCGCAGTAATCCGCCACTTATATTTGCAACCTTCTGCCAGCCAGCTTCCCGCAATATGCTGAAGGCCAGCACCGATCTCTTGCCGGAACGGCACAGGGTCATGACGGGTCCGTCCTGCGGTACTTCGGCGATGCGGTCCCGCAGTTCATCCAGGGGAATCATTTGCGCCCCGCTAATCCGCGTACTCTCCTCTGCCGTTTCCACCGTGGTACGCACATCCAGAATATGAATGTTATGCATATGGCTCGCCACCCACTGTGGTGAGATTTCCAGCACACCGCTGTAAGTCGTCACTACCGGCGCCCAGTCCGGTTGCGCCGGCAGTTGATCATCTGCTGGTCGTCCGGCTTTGATATTCGCCGGTACCGCAAATTCAAGCTGCATGGGATGGGGTAATCGGATGTTATCCATATAGGTGATAAAGTCATTCTCATTGGCCTGCCCACCGATGCGAGGATTCAATTTTTTCTCCTCGCCGATACTACTGGCTGTGCGACCTGAATAATCATGAGCCGGATAAACGATGCACCGATCCGGTAGCGCAAACAGCCTGCCCTTGATGGAATGGAAAAGCTTCTGCGCGGATCCCTGTTGGAAATCCGTACGGCCACATCCCCTAATCAAGAGGCTGTCGCCGGTAAATATCATGGATTCATCTTCGAGTAGATAGCTGATACAGCCGGCCGTATGACCAGGCGTCTCGATAACGGTCAAGGCATGTGCACCAAATTCCACCCGGCTATCCTGGCTCAGGCTCCTATCCAACATTTCTATGTTCGACTGCCCCGAGGCCATTATTTCGCAGCCGGTCATGTGTTTCATCAACCAGGCGCCGGTGACGTGGTCGGCGTGACAGTGGGTTTCCACGCAGGCCAGTAGCTTCAGTTCCAGCTCACGCACCAGGGACAGGTCGCGCTCGTGCCGTTCGTATACCGTATCGATGAAAACCGCCTCACCGGAATCCGCGTCTGCCAGCAGATAAGAGAAGGTCGCGGAGGTCTGATCGAAAAGTTGTTTAAAGATGAGCGATTCAGTCATGGGTAATGCGCTTTAGTCTCCGTTAGCCGCCAGGGGCCGGTATTGATCTTTATCAATCGATCTAAACTATTCAACAGTAATGGCCTGCACCGGGGTATTTCCATTTGGCCGGGACCGCAGACCAGAGCTATTGAATGTTAACTTGCCGCGCCCCTAGCCAAGGCTATTGAGGAAATCGCGAATCAGTCTGGTAGTTTCCCCGGGCTGCTCCTGTTGCACCCAGTGTCCTGCGCCAGCGACCAGAGGCGTTGAGCGCATATCAGTGCAGGCTCGTTCCTGCATGCGCTCGTAGGCTCCAGGACTCTGATATCTGCCCCAGTCGCTGGCTCCGCTGATAAACATGGAAGGCTGATCGATGGTTTTACCCGCGTACACCTGCATCTCTTCCGCGCCGATACCGGTGCCGCCCATGCGATAGGAATTCAAGCCACCTTGAAAGCTGGTGCGTCCGTACTCCACCGCATAGACCCCTAATTCTTGTTCAGGCAGCCATTGATTGGCCGCGATTTCGGCCGCGGATGGCATCACTTCCGCCACGGTTTCTGCCATACCCTGGTCGAGGTTCATGATGTAGTAGTTCGGCATCTTCGCCCATTCCAACGCGGTACGAGCAGCCAGGACATGGGGTTTATTACCCTCCCAGTCGGCGCTCTTGAAATGATAGTAGGCGCGGATGAAATCATGAATGCCCTGTTTTGCGTGCCACATATTCTCATTCGCCGCTCGGGTTCTGTAGTAGCGCTGATAGTGCTTTCGGGGCCGTGGCAACGCGGCAAGATCATCGTAAATGCTCGGCCCGGCAGCGGCGGCTATAGGCGCAGGATCATCTGCGGTGTCGAACGGCAGCACCGCAGTGCCACCGAAGGGTGCGCTCATAAGCACTACCGATCGAAAGATATCGGGACGGGTGACCGCGCACCAGGCAGCGACGGGTGAGCCGTAATCGTGACCTATCACAGCGGCGACCGACCTATAGCCAAAGGCCGACACCAGGCCCATTGCATCCCGTACCCGATTGAGCATTCGAAAAGGGCTGAGATCCGTATCGTAATCTCGACTCCATCCAGTAGTACGCCCATAGCCACGAAGATCGGGTGCGATGACGTGATAGCCGGCCTCGGCCAGCGGAATCATGACTTTTCTCCAGCTATACGCCAGCTCGGGAAAGCCATGCAGCAACAGCAAGGCGCCTCGGCCGCTTACTTCATGCCCGGCCTCCAATACATGCACCCGCAGGCCATTGATATCGTGAACAAAACGAGACCTGATACCGGCAGGTAGCCACGCCGAAGGATAGGCTCCTATGGCATCGTCCTGGCTTTCGGCCTGGGCAAATACCGTGCTGGCAACGACCGGGGCCGCCCCCAGAATTGACAACGACGTCAGAAATTGTCTGCGCGAATATTCATTCATAACTGCGGTCTTGTTAGAGCCTTATCCATGCTCTGCGATCTTTTTCCCAACGCTGGCCTTTCCTGCGCTCATCTCCTGTCGACGCTACTGCCGCCTGGTCCGTGCCCCTGCGATCATTCTCTCTTCGCTCGTCATACATCATTCAGTCCTCGGACCCTGGTTGAGTGCTAACTTTAGCCTGTCTTCGCCCTGTCGTCATTAATTCGGAAACTACTATATTTTTGCCCTGACGCCAATCATCCCGACGTCCGCAGTCAAATTTTATCCTTGCAGATGTTGCTGAAAGAATGTCGTTATAGTCTATCTTATGTGGTCAATACTGGAATAGGGTAGATACCAGAGATCCTTATTGCCAAAACCGCCGCTTCTTTCGGAGTCAAAGAAGAAGGTTTTAAAATCCGGCGAGAAGGCTGGACATCGATCATGGCGGTCGGAGTTAACCGACTCGCCAAGATTGGTCAGCGTAGTCCATCCGCCATCGTTGGTTCTGGATGTCACATAAATATCTTCGCCCCCAAATCCACCTGCCCTGGTAGTGGTAACGTAAAGCGACTGCCCGTCTGCGGACGGCAGCGAGTGATGCTCGCTGGCTGCAGAATTTACATTCGGTCCGAGATTCACCGCCTGTTGCCATACGCCATCAATTTTTTCAGACATCCAGATATCATTACCACCGAATCCGCCGGGGCGCGTCGATGTCCAATAGGCGAATTCCCAATTTTCGCCGCTAAAATACAGGCAGTGATCAGCATCGGGTGAGTTAATCGGTGCATCGAGATTTTGCGGTGCAGACCATGCACCGTTGACAAGCTCGCTAACCCATATATCTGGCCCGCCATGCCCTCCCGGCCTGGTGCTCATGATGTAGAGTTGTTTGCCGTCTGGAGAAAGCAAGGGCTCGACTTCGACATATTCATCGGTGCTTACTGCGCTGACGATTTCAGGTTCTGTCCAGCTATCTCCTCGGAGATGAGCAACACAGATATCTCCTCCGATTCTGCCGTCCCGGTCGAAGCAGTTGAAATACATGGTTTGACCGTCTGCTGTAAAGGTGGGTTCTGCATCTCTGGCTGCGGAATTAATGACGGGACCCATGTTGGTAGGTTCGAGAATTTGAGCCAACAACAACGAGGGCGTCAAAATTGAACCTAACAGGGCAAAAATGCCTAATTCAAATTTTCTTCTCATAACGATGCTCCAATAACGCTGCCCGGCTGCGTGACTGCGTCCAGTACCTGACGCCATTCGTTCACTTCAATAATCCCTGCTCTTCCATTCTGGCCGCGCGCAGCATGGCCGGAAGGGAATAATTTCCTTCATGGCAGGCATATTCATACAGTTTGTTTTTTGGGTCCATCCGACGCAGTGGAATTTCGGCCGTGAACGGCTCACTGTACATATTTTTATCGATGACGGTATAGCGAAGCAGCAACTCGTTGCCGGAGACCCGCGTGTATTCCTCGCTTAACTCGAATGCGCCGGAAGAGCGTAAAATACCCGTGGACTGCTCCGGCCTGAAATTATTGCTATAAACCATCAGGGAGTTGCCCTCGTAATAGGCGACCGAGTCTCCCATCCACTTATCTCCGGGGTAGTTAGTAGTTTCATCGCTGAGGCGAATAATTCGAACCATACTAAAATACTCTCCCAGAATGACCACGTAATTTTCATTCTGGACAATCTGGATGTTGCGCACCGGATTATCGCCGCCGGGGTTACCGGTGCCAACGCCACCGAATACTCCCAGCAGTGGCACCTGGGTTCCAGGACTGAGGCAACGTTCGAGGACGCCTCTCATCTCCGGACCATCGAAGCGGCCGAATCCCTGCTCACGCCATTCGGCGTATATATCCCTGGACCCAGGTAAAATCGGCATCCTGCCATTCTCAGGATCGATGATGAACGATGTTCGATATTCACCACGAACCCGCGCAATCTCGGTCGGCATGATTTCATAGTTACCATCGGCCTGCTGATCGATAATACCACCAGTCGCCGGCGCCGACCGATGGGGATCCAGCGCCGCTACTCTTGCCCGATCCAGGATTTGAGCGCGATCCACGAGTGATTGTGCCTGCGCTTCAGAGTATCCCTGGGTGGTACCCAGGTGCACAGGCCTTTCCAAGGGAGTTTGCGAGGGATTTGTCCATAAACCCTGCAAATCCGGATAGCCATGTTCGGTTAAGGGTACAACATAGGGATCGGATTGTTGGGCGAGAACCCCACTACAGGCTGATAAAATAACTGTAATGACAATACCACGACATAAGGTCAGTAAATGTCCTCGCTGTCGAGTCCGCAGCACTCGAAAGCGCAGTGTGGCTACGCATCTACTAACACCGGTCACTGGATAGTAATTAAGGGTTTGCCGGAACTTACGGCGTTGATAGCGTCGACATTGCCAACATCCTGTTGATGCATCTGCAACAGTGTTCGGCATCGTCTCCCGGGAACCCTGCTACGCACGCTGGCGCGCTCTTCGCAATAAACTTGCTCCCACTGACCCACGGTTTGGTTGTAGGCGAGGATTTCCTCGTCAGTCATGACATTAAAATTCATCGCTGCCGAGTTACAGGATACGAGGAAAAACAAGGCTACCGATAACAACGATATCATTTTCAATGTGAATTCCCTGGTCTGTAAATGTTAGATTGGCTGTTCCATAATACCAACCGATTGCGGTCTTTGGCATCAGGAATACAGCAAGCGCCGATTCCACAAGCCGCGTCCGCTACAAGTGGGGAAAGTCATCACTCGCCGCAAATTGGATATAACCCTGTGCCATTGCGCGGGCGCAGTCGCCCGGCGTCGGACCGCCATCAAAATATCCCCGGCAGGGCTCTTCCACCAGCGCGGGCAACTCCCTTCTTACCCAGTCGCGAGCATCATAGTATAGCTGAATATCATCTGAACTGGTTTCTACGGCAGTGATTGCCGTATCGGTAAAGGTAATCTCAAATGTATCTGTTACGTCGAAATCAATTCCCAGCGCAAGCATGGGGTCGTCCTCGACTGTAATCGAACAACTGACAACATTCGCGGCTTTAAATTCGCAGCGCTTACGATCTACAATTTTATAATTACCACCCTCGGCCCAACCCTGGTAATACGTGATGGCCAAGACTGATCCCGCCGCCGATGAAAGCGTGGCTTCAAGTGCAAGGGGGTCGAAGGAATAGAACGCGTCGATAAATGCTTCGGCTGTCGACAGATAGGATTCGTCATCGATTTGAATTGTGGTTTCAACCGATGCATCACATGCCAGCAGTGCGATAAGCATGACGAGTTGGCTGCTAAGACTTCGCATTATTCTTGATTTAGGGGACCAACTTAGGGACCAACTTTGGGGACACCCATACCTTGCACCCTACCTTAGTAAGGGTAACTTGGAAGCCTTGACATCCCGGGCCTCCACCATTCCGGTAGGGGAGCCCAGGTATCACGATTTGGCATCTCCACCTTCGGCAGACTCTGGGCGTCGAGCACCGTGCCTTCCTCGACGACATCATTCAGGAACAGCAGATAGGCCGTCAACGCATAGACTTCATCGGCGGTGAGGGTTCCCTCTTGATACAGCGGCATACCGCGATTGATGAAATCCCATACCGCCGTCGCGTAGGGTGCGCGAATCGGCAGTACTCGCCCCAAAGCCCAGGGACCTGCATCTGGCCCTACATCGCGTTTGACCAACCTGGGAGCGGGGCCTCCCGTCCCTGTGGTTCCGTGGCACGCGGCGCAGGCCTTCTCCAGATAGAGCTGCGAGCCTTCACCTACTGATCCGCTTCCTGCTGGAAGTTCCTCGCCGGTGGGGCTGATGGAGATATCCCAGGCACGGATTTCTTCTGCGCTCGGGATCCTTCCCAAACCATAGGTTGGCGACTGGGCTTGCACGGAGATTCCTAACATCAACAACAAAGGCAGAAGAAGTCTAGGAAATCGCATTATGAACGCTCCCATCGCTCTCGACCCGCCATGGCTGAATCGAATTGTCCTGACCCTTCACTCTGGCTGGCTGGCCCCGCTGGGTCCAGTACTCGATAGCCTGGGCTCGCGACGGTTGCACACTGCCCAGTACGTCTGTGCAGCGCGACTGCAGCTCGCACTCCTGTCCGTCCCACTCCCAATTGAACGTGAATCGAGTATGCGCCATGGGATGTGCCGTCCCGCGAATTTGGGCGTCCACCCAACTGCGACCACCGTTGGTGGATACTTCCACCTTGCTAACCGCCCCCCCACCGGACCAGGCCAGGCCACTGACCTCATAGAATCCGCGGCCAGGCAGCTGTTGCCCCCCGGACGGATAGGTAATGACCGATTTCGGTCCGATCTGCATACCCAGCGCGGCATCATCGGAGTCCTGCCGAAGATGCCCGTAGTCGTTGTAAGTCATGTAGAACTGGTCCACCACCTTGATGCGCCGCAGCCACTTCACGTTAAGGATGCCTTCGAAGCCGGGAACCAGCAGTCGCAGCGGGAAGCCTTGCTGGGGCCGCACCGCCTCGCCGTTCATGCCGTAGCACACAATACAGTCGTCCATCGCCTTCGCCATGTGAATACTCGACGCCCCTAACACTTCCTCGACCCCTTCCGCCACGATCCAGTCGCCCCCATCTTGCACGCCAGCCTCCTTGAGCAGCGTGGACAGCAGCACGCCGGTCCATTCGGCGCAACTGGTCATGCCATGGGTTTCCTGGACTGTCCGGTGACGGCGATTGGCTCGATTCCCCGCACACTCGATAAAATGCATACGGGTCACGGAAGGCAGGCGCTTCAACTCCTCCATGGTGAAAACCAGCGGATTGTCCACCATGCCGTGGATCATGAGACGATGCTTTGCCGGATCGATGTCCGGAACGAAGGAGCCACGCGTGGTCCCCATATAGTGGAGCGAAGATGGGGTGATCACTCCCACCGAATCCTGTAGCGGAGCCGCAATATGAAAATCCAGCCCGAAGGCATCGGGTGACGCTCTGCCGCCATGCGGTATGCGCACCGAAGTCACGTAACTGGAGCGCTTGCCATAGCCGACGAGTGCATCGGTGCCCTGGATGAATGCTTTAGGTCCTTCCAGCTGACCGCTCGCGGACTTAGCAGCCGCTCCCAGGGTCACCCCACCGGCTAACGTTACCCCGCGTTTCAGGAATTCCCTTCGATCAGATCGTTTTAAACCCATGATTCTCTCCTGCTTCAGCTAAACTTCCCCGAAAATCGATTTCCCCTCCGTCAAAAGTATACTCAATGCGTTATAGGCAAGCAACGCATAGGCAAAGCACTCAAATCCAGCCCTGGTTTCCAGACTAATGAGGTATTCAGAGGCCTGTGCTGGACTCTTCGTCCAAATAGGGGGGCCACCGAATAGCAAAGTTGATCCCGCTGCAGGTCGATACCCTCAACATCCAGGGAGAACCAAAATTCCGCAGAATCCTTATCCGCAATTCATTACTCAGCTAAAATCTCGTCAATAGCACGATACAGTGCCGCGCGACGAGCAGAGTAGTCACGGCCAGTAGCAGCGGCCCAGGCACCCAACACAGCGATTACGGTTTCAGTTTCGGGGTTGATGTAAATACCCCGACCGTAGATTCCTATGCCTTGAAATGCGGGACTCTCTAGAGTTGTTGCAGGAATTCCGCGATAGCAGGATTAACGATTTCGGGATGGGTCATGTTTGCCGCATGGGCAGCGCCTGCAACCCTTATCAAGCCCCGACAATCTGGCAATTGGGCACTCATGAGTTCAGCGGTCTCGATGGGTATTGCCTGGTCATCTTCACCATGTATCACCAGTACCGGACAGCTGACTTCAGACACACGATCGCTAATATCGTCTCTGCCGAGTAAGGTCTCGGCGGGGTATTTGAGGCCATACCGGTCTCTGGATTCCCAGATTGCAATCCACTTTTTGGATAATTCGACTTGATTGATAATAAGACCTGCGACATTGACACCTACTTCGCCCAGGGGTTCGTCGCTCATCCAATGGTTAATCATCTGCCGGTAAGCCTGTATCGTTTCGGGAGGGTCTACATGCGCACCTGAGTCAATCAATACCATAGCTCTCACCCGTTGTGGATACCTCAGCGCCGCTCGCAGGGAAAGGTATCCACCCTGGGACATCCCCAGCAACACCGCCCGGTCGATACCGAGATGATCCATGAGTGCAACAGCATCATCCGCCGAATCCCAATAACTAAAGGGGGCGGCTACCGGCGTATCTCCAAATCCTCTTTCATCCCAGACCACACAGCGATAATTACCACGAAAACTATCGAGCTGGGCCTCGAACATTGTCCTGTCCATGAGAAAGCCATGACTGAATATCAGCACCGGCCCATCTCCACCGGTGTCGTCATAGGCGATACTTTGTCCATTTATCTTCGCTATCGGCATTCATCTCTCCCTGGGCTGAATTAATTGGACACCCGCATACTATAGGTTAATCAATACGCAGAGTTAGCTAAATATTTTCGTCGGTGGCAAATGTCTCGCTGCCCGCAAGAAAAAGCAGCCATTGAAAATTCTTTACTCTCGACGCTACTTATTGCAGCATCGACAGCTGCCTTTTTAACTGATTCGGATATATTTGAACAAATGCCGGCCGAAGCTTGAGGCAATAGAATATGGGAACATCAGCCGTACTTGCCTGTAGCTTGATGTTATTCGGCCTGGTTTCTGAACCACTGTACTCCCAGCAACAGGAGGCTAGCGCGGTAACTGATGACAGTGCAAATCTTGGTTCTTCCTGTTGAACATCGATGGAGCCGAACTAAAGTTGAGCGAGCGACGCTGGATTTGATTGGTTCATTCATAATAATAACGAGGATTCCAGATGACAGTGTCAGATCACGGCAGTTCCAGCGTTGAGCCGATACCGGGTCAGCCGGGGGTTATTATCAACCCCTATGCAAGTACATCGGCCCGAAACTACGCGCTGGTGTTGCTTACCGTTGTCTATAGCTTCAATTTCATCGACAGGCAATTGCTGTCTATCCTGCAGGAATCGATCAAGCTCGAGCTGGCGCTATCTGACAGCCAACTCGGACTGCTGACAGGTTTTGCCTTCGCTATCTTCTATGTCACGGCAGGGATTCCTATTGCCCGCTGGGCCGATCGCTCCAACCGAAGAAATATTGTTGCCATGGCCATTGGCCTGTGGAGTTTGATGACAGCGATCAGCGGCCTGGCGCAAAATTACACCCAGCTATTGGCGGCCCGAATCGGCGTAGGTGTGGGGGAGGCGGGTGGCAGCCCGCCCTCACATTCGATCGTCTCGGACATTTTCCCTCCTAAAAAACGCGCCAGTGCCCTCGCCTTTTATTCAACCGGGGTGAACATCGGCATTTTGTTCGGCTTCCTGCTGGGTGGCTGGCTGAACGAGTTCTTTGGCTGGCGGGTTGCCTTCGTGGTCGTGGGTGTACCCGGTATCCTGATGGCGGGTCTGGTTCGCAGCACCTTGAGAGAACCCATCCGCGGCCTCGTCGAGAACAAGCAAGTCTCCGACCAACAGGCGTCATTCTCTGAGGTGATTACCCTGCTCTGGGACCGGCGCTCGTTCCGGCATATGGCGTTTGCCGCCGGACTCAATGCATTTGCGGCTTACGGAACAGTCAACTGGCTGGCATCTTTTTTTATCCGTAGTCATGGCATGACCACCGGCGAGTTAGGTACCTGGTTGGCGCTGTCGTCGGGGCTGTTCGGAGCGATCGGTGTATTCCTTGGCGGCGTGGTTGCTGACAAGCTGGCGCCTCGTGATCAGCGCTGGTACGTATGGCTGCCCGCACTCGTTGGCTTTATCTGCGTGCCGTTTATGATCGCAGTCTACCTGGTGCCCGGCCAGTATGCGGCGCTGTTGCTGGCATTTGTGCCAGGATTGTTATTTAACGTCTACCTGGGCAATACCATAGCGATTTCCCACGGCCTGGTGGGACAGCGTATGCGTGCTACCGCTTCCGCGATCCTGTTCCTGATTCTCAATATCATCGGCCTCGGTCTTGGGCCCGCGACTATTGGTATTTTGAGTGACTATCTCGCGCCGAGTTACGGGGCAGAGTCGCTACGCTACGCCCTGGTAATCTTGGTTCCTGCGGTGATGTTCTGGTCGGCGTGCCATTTTTACCTGGCTTCCCGTTCCTTGAGAGAGGACCTGGCCGCCGCGCCAGATTAGCGCTCAGGTCCGAGAGGGAATAAAAATTTACCAAGGGCCGCGAGCAGAGCTCTGACGGTAGCAGCTATACAACCCCAGGGGGAATTAGTTACCGACGCTGGCCCCAACTAGCTGCGCGACGGCAGACAGTGTGGTTTGCGCCGCATTGAGACCGAGACGAAAATCCTCGTCGGAGAACGTCGCCCAGACATCCAGCGGTGTGTGCCAGGTCGGATTCCAGCCGGCGCCGGTATGGGCACCCCGCTCATTTTCCCGCAAGCTGATAGATGGCACGATGTTCATGAACGGCGTGGAATCGGTGTTCGTCATATGGGGACCGACGCTGGCCGGATAGTCGGTGTTATAGGCATCGGCGGCGGCCTTGAAGACGAATGCCAGTCGCATCGATGCATCGACAAGCTCCGACGCCGACTGGAACTCGATATTGACGTCGGCTTCGGGTCGCTGCTCGCTGCTCACGCTGCCGTCGGCGCGAGGTGCGCCATGATCCCAGAGCATCATGTCGTGCTGAATCATTCCCAACCAGCGTGGTTCAGGATACTGCCCCGAGCCGGGTGGACTCTCGATTCCCTGTAGTTCCCGGCGCTGTTCAACATAAGCCCCCGAGCCGTTGAGCCCGGTTTCTTCATTGTTCCAAAGTGCGAATCGGATCGATCGTTCTGTTTCCACGTCCGCCGAATTGAAGATACGCGCCAGCTCCATAACCAGCGCCGTGCCCGAGCCATCATCATTAACCGCTTCGTTAACACCGTGGCCATCCATATGGGCACTGATAATGTACATCTCATCCGGATAGGTGGCGCCAACCTTGGTGCAGTACACCTGCTGGCGCTCGCCATTGACCGGCTCTTCTATATTGAGTCGACGGATGCGCAAATCTCCCTGCGCTTCCGCATCCCGATTGACGCCGGTACGGTTACGGTAACCATAGATCGAGGAACCCCCGGGTCCATTGCCGTTGCGGCCGACAGTGCCGCCGGTGGGGGTGGTTAAATCGGTGTCTGCCACCGACGATGGTCGGCGCGGCCTTGGTGGCCGGGGCTCGGGATCGAAGGTGTAGCTAATGCGCTGCGTATTATCGCAACCGACCGCCTGCAACCAGGCTTCGATCCAATCCACCGCCTGACGATTGCGTTCGGTTCCCTGGCGCCGATCCCCGAACTTGGTGAGCCCTCTTATGGTAGTTTTATAGCTCTCCAAATCCAGACGACTGACAAGATTGCGAATGGTATCGTCATCCTCTGCCTGTCCCAGAGCCAGGCCTGATGCTGCCACGCTCGCTGAAAACAGACCCATAATCACTGTGCTTCGGGAATTGGAAAACATGCTGACTCCGGCTTGAGACTGAACAAGTTGGCAGCATAAGCAAAGCTGCGGTTTGAGTCTAGTCGATAAACACGGGCCGGCTTTACTCCCGCACAGGCGCTTTAACGTCGCCTGTGCCGGGGCATAACCACAAACGGCAGATTGCCAGTACCAGGGCACTGGCGTTATTACTGCCGAAGCTGATAACAATCGTATTCGCTATCGTGCAAGGCTGAAACGTGGTCGAGGTGATGTGGATTTACTGGTGGCAGAGCGTAATCATCGGCGTGTTTAATTATGAATCTCAAGCAAATTTCCACGGATAGCTTGTAGATTAAAAACCAGGGCATGGACCCAACCACAAAGACCAAGCACCAGACTGGCAGATTTCGTCATGCATGCTGTGGAGCACAAAAAAGTGAAACACCAGGGAACATCTGCAGCGGATCAGTCCACAGACTGGACTATCAGATCCCGCCGTTTCGGGTTGAGGACCGCGATTCTCTGAACTTCCGCATAGAAAGCCTCGAGATCACCATCGGCCTGAGCTAGCACTTCTATAAAGAATGGCACTAGGTCATTGTATGAACTCACGGTCGACAACTGGGCGTTATTCAGCGGATTGGAGAACCAGCTATCATAGCCGTCGTCGCCGCCCCACTGCCGTTTGCTGATTTCGTAATCGGCGCGCAACTGCTGCTGCAGTGCCTGCTTGCGCTCACGCATCTCCTGCGCCGGCAGCTTCTCCTGATAGAGACTGTCGAACTTGTCGCGATAGCTTGTGACCAGTTCGACGAATCGTTGCTGGCGCTCGCGACTTCTGCGGGCGATGGCGTTAGTTGCCGCCTGGTCACTGTCCAGTAGCCAGCGTCGCAGCCCTTCTCTCTCGAGTGTAGTGGCGAAACTTTCGTTAAAGGTGGTGTCACCGGGAACATAGGCAAGCTGATGGGCTAGTTCATGGAAAATTAATGCCGCCAGTTGATAGTCAGGTCGGCTCAGTACGGTACTGAGCAGGGAATCCTCGAACCAGCCCAGGGTCGAATAGGCATCGACGCCACCGGTGTAAACATCGAAGCCTCGCCGCTCCCATTCTACGGCAAATTTACGCGCTGCCGCTTCGGAAAAATAGCCTCGATAGGCGACGCAACCGGCGATGGGATAACACCAGTTCACCGCCTCGGTTGAAAATTCCGGGGCAGCAAACACGTTCCAGACTACATGTTCTCTTTCCAGGTCCACATAGGTCTGATAGTTATCACCCACCGGCAATAATAATTCCTCGGCGGCAAAATCACGGATATCGAGGACAGCGGAGAATTTTTCCCGCAGGTCATTGGGCAGATCGCCGCTTTCCAGCAAACGTTGAATGTCCT
Source organism: Gammaproteobacteria bacterium (assembly GCA_002731775.1). Lineage (GTDB taxonomy): Bacteria > Pseudomonadota > Gammaproteobacteria > Pseudomonadales > Pseudohongiellaceae > UBA9145. The sequence goes on along the minus strand of PCCP01000112.1, from coordinate 2,591 downwards.
GTCTGCCGAAGACGATAGCCATTTGACCTCGTGCCGCTTGGGTGTAGTAACTCACGGTCTCACAGGAAATCAGCAGCACCGAAAGCCCTACCAGGATTAGCGCCTTGACTGTAATTGGCAGGGTTTTGAGGCAGATTGACAGCATCGATTCAGGATCCCTGCACTGTCACTATGACGGTTCGAGGTCCGGCGTGATTTCTGTGTTCCCCCAGGTACAACCCCTGCCAGATGCCCAGCATCAGCTCGCCGTCCCTAATCGGTAGCGTCAGTTCGGCGCCCAGAAGCCCGGATTTAATATGTGCAGGCATGTCATCGGCACCCTCGAAGGTGTGCTCGTAGTAGGCTGCGTTTTCCGGTGCCATTTGATTGAAATGCGATTCCATATCCCGCCGCACCGAGCTGTCGGCATTCTCGTTGAGGCTAAGTGAGGCGGAGGTATGTTGCAAAAGAAAATGGACGAGCCCGACCTTTAGCGAACCAATCTCCGGGCATTTTTGCAACACCTCGTCGGTGATCAGATGAAACCCTCGCCCTCGGGCCCCGAGTTGAATCTGTTTTTGCAACCACATCGAAACTAGTCCTCTTGACAACAATTTGATTCGGACCCTGAGGGGATTCGGATTACGGAGCGACTAATTCAATTTCGAATAGATGGGCCCAGTGTTTGCCGGTGACGAAGAGTCTGTCCTGCTCATCATCCCAGGCGATTCCGTTGAGCACGGCTTCGTTGCTACCCAATTGTGTAAGCCCGGACAAGCCACTCAAGTCGATATAGGAATTTGTCTCCCCGGTGACAGGATCTATACGCAGGATAAAATCGGTTTGCCAGACATTAGCCCAGATTTCACCATCGATGTATTCCAGTTCATTGAGATTATGCACCGGCTTGCCATTGAGGGTGACGGTGATTTTCCGTTGCGGGATAAAATTTTCCGGATCGATAAACTGCAGCGTTGCCGATCCATCGCTGAGGATGAGTTGGGACCCATCATAGGCCAGGCCCCAACCTTCGGTCGCATTGTAATGGGTGGTAAGCTGCTCGAAGCTGTCGCGACTAAAGACGAAGACCATGTGGGCTTGCCAGGTGAGCTGATAGATCTTGTCGTCAACCAACTCGATGCCTTCGCCAAAATAGCGACTACTCAATTTGCTGGACATGAGCACTTCATTCGCTGCCAGACTGCGCTTACTCAGGGCCGACAGTCCGCGCTTGCCGGTGCCCTCATAGAGGTGGCCGTCATGGTAGAACAAGCCCTGGGTAAAAAAATTGATATCGTGGGGATACTGATTCACCACTTTAATCCCCCAGATGGGAGTGTCATTCGAGCTTTCTTCCTGCGCCACGGTTTCCTGCAGCAGCGTGGGCAGGCACAGCAGAGCGCCCGGCAGCAGCAACTTCAAACGCGTAACAGTAATTCTCAAATTTTCACCACTGGGTTAGAATGACCGACAGGACTCGAAGCACTTTCCTCAACCACTGCCTTAAGCATTGCACTACCGGGCACTATAACGGAGTAGACCATGTCGGATGATTGCCTGTTTTGCAAAATTATCGCAGGGGAAATACCCTCGAACAAGGTTTATTCCGACGACAACGTGTATGCCTTCCGTGATATCAACCCCGTCGCCCCCCAACATATCCTGATTATCCCCAAAAAACATCTCGGCGACATCACCCGCGCCGGGGCAGAAGATCAGGCATTGCTGGGCAAGCTATTACTCAGGGCAAATAAAATCGCGGAAGATCAGGGCCTAACCGAGCAAGGTTTTCGCTACATCATCAATACCGGCAAAGACGGCGGACAGACGGTATCCCACGTCCATCTGCATATCCTCGGTGGCCGCAAGATGCAATGGCCACCTGGCTAGCCCGGTGCTTGCGTTATTCGCCTTTTTTTAGGCTGGCTATTCCGGCCTCGCTGGCGGCAATCACTCCTCGCTCCGTAATTAGTCCGGTGACCAGGCGGGCAGGCGTCACGTCGAAGCCGTAGTTACTGATCGCTGCATCCGCTGGCGCGACCCGTACCGTAGTCAGCACCCCGCTGGCGTCGATGCCTTGCAGATGAGACACCTCGTGCGCGCCCCGCTCCTCGATAGGAACAGAGGTAGCAGTTGTGGTTACGGAGAAGTCGATGCTCGACACCGGCAGGGCGACATAGAAAGGGATGTCATTGTCATCGGCGGCCAGGGCTTTCAGGTAGGTGCCAATCTTGTTGTAGACGTCGCCGTTAATAGTTGTGCGGTCGCTACCGACGATACATACATCAACCCGGCCCTGCTGCATCAGGTGCCCGCCGGCGTTGTCGACGATCAGGGTGTGGGCTATGCCCTGCTTGCCTAACTCCCAACAAGTCAGCGACGCCCCCTGGTTGCGAGGCCGGGTTTCGTCCACCCACACATGCAGCGGAATTCCCGCCGCCGCAGCTTTGTACACCACCGCCAGTGCCGTACCCCAGTCCACCACAGCCAGGGCGCCGGCGTTGCAATGTGTGAGCAGGTTCAGTGGCGCATCTTTGTCCGCCTTCTGCTGCCATATCTCCCGCAATATCGCCACCCCCGCGGTGCCGATCGCCGCGCAGGTCGCGATGTCT